>NZ_CAWUDO010000082.1:0-38292 GCF_963920935.1 Nostoc sp. CCY 9925
ATCTTCCTTCTACCATTTTTTTGTACCTAAATTTATATTTCGGACAGGTCTACTGTTCAGCTCGCAGTGCATTTTCTCGTGCTTGTGGATAATCTCCAAACAAGTAGCAAAGAATGAGTTTATTGAAATAAAAGTGATGAAGCCCAGTTCGATCGCCAGCATCCAGAAGCTTTGGTAAAGCTATTTCCTCGTTGTAGACTTCACCTTGTAAAATGCATGGATTTTCTGAGGGATTTAGTAAGTTCAAGACTGATTGTTGAAACATTTGATGAAAGCTTAAAGCATTTTCTTGCTTGAGTCGAATTAGGACATCACTAATGGTTGCCATTTCTTGTGCAACTATTGTTAGGTCTTGTCCCATCAGATACGTGTGCTGGTATTTATGTATGGCAGCATGGGTAGCAAATACAAAATTGCCACCTTCCAAACCACTTTGGTAAGCATCCCAGAGAATTGGCAAAGTTTCTCTGACATGAACTTTGCCATGAGCTATACAAACTCCCACCACAAAAAATGTAGATGCTTTGATGTCTGGAGCCTTAAATTTTTCTGCTAAATTTAAGGCTAATTTACCAAATTTATAGGACGATTCAATATTATGAAATATTGCATTTAAAAGGATACCGTAACAAGCGTAACTGTAACTTGAAAAAGGTGAATTGCCATAGTTGATTGATAAGTTCACCAGTTCAGATATCACCAATGGAAATAGTATCGGTGCAGCTTGATAGGTAGCAGGGCCAATAGTGGCTAATATCCTTGCAGCGCATAGATGCTCGATATCTGTCATCAATGGGAGGTTAATCAATTCTTCGATATTCTTCCTCTCCAAATTGCTTGCAACTTGAGTGAGTGCTTGTTGAATATCTGACGCTTCGGGTGCTTCTGGTATGGTTACTCCTAGAAGTTGCAAAGCTTCTAATCCAATTTTGACTGCTTCTAGCTTTTTAATTTGGGCCATATAAGCTTGGATTTTGACAGCATAAACTTTCATTTTGTCAACAGAAGTTTTTGCCTCTTGCATAACAATATCTATCCATTGATCCATCTGACCAAAATCACCGCTAAGGTATGCGGTTTCTGCTGCTAGTTCGTGCAATTCTAGGGTGAGGTTATAATGTGTTTGCCAGCAATACTCATCTTGAGATTGAGAAAAATTTAGTAAAGCAATACCTGTAGTTGAGTAGTGATAAGCTGCTGCGTAAGCTGTGGCGGCTCTGGCTTTTTGTCCTGCTTGCAAATTGAGTTCAGCGATTTTGATTTGTGGCGTAGGCGTAGCCAGCCGTAGGCATCGCTCAGTAATCAAGGATTTTCCAATGTTGAGTTGATTGACAATCTCAAACAAATTTTCATCTAGTTTTGTGACTGGCGTATTGTCAAGCAGCAGTTGTCCAATTCTCAAGTGCGTTGCTTGTTTTTGCTCCTCAGGAATCAGAGAATATGCCGCTTGTTGAACGCGATCGTGCAAAAATTTATAAACAGTTTTTTGTGCGTTATCATTTGTTATTTGTAAATTGCCAATAACTAATGACGAATCTTGGTAAAATTTGTAAACTTCATTGGTGGGAATCACAAGTCCTTCTTGCAATGCTTTCCACAAATCCGTAGCGGTTTCTGTCTGGGACTTTTGATAAACGATCGCCAATGTACTTAAATCAAATTGATTACCAATACAGGCTGCTAGTTTGAGAACTTCCTGAGCTTTGGGCGGCAACTTTAAAAGTTGAATTGCCATAAACTCAACGACATCATCTGTAAGGGCGAGCCATCGGACTTGTGCCACATCACATTGCCAAAAACCCGTATGCCAATCAAAGGTAATTAGCCCGTCGTCATGTAATGCCTTGAGAAACTGAGTTGTAAAAAACGGATTGCCTTTGGCTTTTTGATAAACTAATTCAGTCAACGGCAAGGCAACTTCTGTTACACAACTCAAGGTGTCTGCAATCAAATTGTTGACATCAGCTTGATTTAAGGCTGTCAGCGTTAGAGTGTTAACCGCTGCTACTTTCTTAATTTCATCAAGTGTCAGCATTAGGGGATGAGCCGCAAATACTTCGTTATCGCGGTATGCACCAATAACGAACAGATAGCCCTTTGAGCTTTCATCTATCAACAGCTTCAGCAAATTCAGCGATGCTGAATCTGCCCACTGCAAATCGTCTAGGAACACTACTAACGGATGTTCCCTTGTAGAAAATATCTGAATAAACTTGACAAACAGCAGATTGAAGCGGTTTTGTGCAGCAGCGCCTGATAGTTCTGGCGCAGGCGGTTGTTTGCCAATAATCCGTTCTAATTCCGGAATCACATCAATTATCACTTGTCCACTTTCACCCAAAGCAGACAGAATTTTATTTCGCCACTGTTCCAGTTGGCTGTCGCTTTCACTGAACAACTGTGCCATCAAATCGCGGAAAGCTTGGACAAAGGCAGACAGGGGAATATTGCGGTTGAATTGGTCATATTTACCTTTGATGAAATACCCACTCCAGCGGACAATCGGCTTATGTACTTCATTCACCACCGCAGTTTTGCCAATACCAGAGAAGCCAGCCACCAACATCAATTCAGCTGCTCCATTGGCAACTCGGCCAAATGCTTCTAACAAGGTTTGTACTTCTTGCTCTCGTCCGTAGAGTTTTTCTGGGATGAGAAAGCGATCGCTGATATCGTGCTGTCCCAAATCAAACCAGTTATGTTTGCCTGTTGCTTGCCATTCCTGGTAACATTTTTCTATATCGTATTTTAGTCCCAATGCACTCTGATAGCGGTCTTCAGCGTTTTTTGCCATCAGCTTGCCAAGAATTTCTCCTAGCATTAAAGGCATTTTCGGGTTGAGGTCACAGATGGAGTTAGGCTGTTTAGCAATATGGCAATGCACTAATTCCATCGGATCATCGGATCTAAAAGGCAGTTGTCCGCTTAGTAGCTCAAAGAATGTCACACCTAATGAATAAAAGTCGCTGCGGTAGTCAATACCTCGGTTCATCCGCCCAGTTTGCTCTGGTGACAGATACGCCAGCGTTCCTTGGAGTCCATTGATGCTCTGAATTTCCTGAGTTTCTCTTGGTAAAAGCGAAGCGATACTGAAGTCTATCAGTTTGACTTGTTTGGTGTCGGGGTGAATTAGGATATTTGCTGGTTTAATATCCTTGTGAATGACGCGCTGTTGGTGCAACTGGTGTAAGGTGTCTAGCAGTTGCAGGGCAATGGGTACGAATTCTTGTAATGTCAGCGGCTTTGGGGAAGTAAATTGGCACAGAGAAACACCGCCAAAGTCCTCCATTACCAGGGCATAGCCATTGTGATAAGGTTCGAGGCTGTAGGGTTTGATGATGCCAGAAATATCTAGATTTTTGGCGATCGCATATTGGTTGCGAAACTGTAATAATTCACCCAAAGTCGGGTATTCTCGTTTTAAGAGCTTGATAACAACTGGCTGGCGATCGCATTCTCGTACTGCCCGATATACTTGAGTGCGAGAACCTGAATAAAGTTGTTCTACAATCTCGTAGCTAGCGATCTTTACAGTTTCAACAACTTTTGCGCTCATAAATTTTTATCAGAATTCCTTGTCTCAGGCTTAGAATTCCCCAGACAGCATCCTGGTTAACAAATATGGGAAAATTTGGATTGGGAGTGTTAACTGTTGACTGATGACTGTTGACTGAAAAATAAGAATTTATTCTGCTCCTTTGCCCCCTGCCCTTTCTAATACCCAGGCAGGCGTTGAAAAAAACAGTTACTTGAGTTAATTTTCAGCAATTTCAAGCAGTTTCAGATCGCCTCCAGTGCGCCTGCTCTATTTAAATTCAGGAATTTGCTCTAAAGTAGGGGCTGTAACCGCAGCAAAGCTTGTAAATCTAAAGAAGCGAGGTGTTGGTAAGCTTTATCTATGGCACGCTTGCCTCTGAGAAAGCCTGTATTAGCTCCGGGACAAATGTACTGAAGAGTTTCTGGTGTAAAACGTTCTAATAACAACTGAAGACTGTTAATTTGTCGCGGCCAGTGAAAAGTTTTAGCTGTCCGTAATGGTACTGCTTGACCTTGCTGATTGGGGACTAAATGGCGACCAGAAAACAGGATACCTCCAAGTTCACTGTAGTAGAGACAAGATGAGCCAGGAGAATGCCCTGGTGTCCAAATCACTTGGATTTCTGCATCAATAGTAAATTCTTGGCTAAAACTAGTTACGGTTAAACCTGGTAATAAATAAGCTTCTTGTTCTTGAATCAGGATTTTACAGTCAAAAATTTGCTGAATTTCAGCAGTCTTGCCAATAGCGCCTCGATGGGTCAGAAATAACCAATCTACGCCCCCATGCGCTGCTAAAAAATCTTGATTTGTTTGGTCTAGGGTAGGGCAGTCTATAAGGATATTGCTTTCATTTCTTACAATAAAATAAGAGGTTCCCCCTAATGTGTCCCGATTGGGTGGAAAAGCAAAAATCCTCTGTTGTGTGAAGTCCGTTTGCAGAAAATCTCCACTAGGAATTTCGTTAAGGAACACAGCGCGTGGTGGATTGGTTGTACGATTCGGCTGTTGAGGTGAAGGGGACATAATATAAAGAACTGAGACTGAGGAGTTGTGGATAATCTGCTTAGAGTGTAAAAATTCTCAAGGATTGAAACTTAAGAGTTAACTAGCAATGTTAACCCTTGGTTAAAAAATCTGGGTTTGAGGTCTACCTTGTAGTTAAGGCGATAGTGCTAAAGCTACTGGTGGGGTGTTTTGTCAAAATTACTGAAAATAATATGGAATTTTGGTTTTTGTTTCTCCTCCTACTGGGGCTAGCTACTTATCTAATGGTGCAGCACAGCGTCGCTCAGATCACCCGGACGCCAGTATGGTTGTTGTGGTTGGTTTTAATGACACCAGCATTGCTGTTGATTGGATGGATGCTGATGTATGGGGCGAAACAACCTCCGCCACTAGCGTTGTTCATGTCGTGTTTATTTATCTGCATACTGTTCTACTGGATATTGTTTCAATGGGGGCGTCGAGTACCCAGAGATACACAGACCGAAACCCAAGCCCAAGCGTCAGAATCACAGCCAATTATCCAACCTAGCGCAGAAACAATAGTGCGTCCTATTGAACCAAGAGAAGAAACTCAACTGCGAAATTGTTTTCCTTGGTCTGTATACTACGTTCAAAATATTGAGTATCGACCACAAGCGGTGATTTGTCGCGGTCAGTTGCGAACTAAAGCTAGCAACGCTTACCAGCAGATTAAGACTAATATTGAAGCACAATTTGGCGATCGCTTTCTACTAATCTTTCAAGAAGGTTTCAATGGCAAACCTTTCTTTGTACTGGTTCCTAACACTCAAGCTGCTAAACAAACAGATACACCACAACGCGACCAACAACAGCTAACTCGACCAGGATTAGCACTTTTACTGCTTCTCGCTACTTTGGTAACTACTACTTTGGTAGGAGTGGAAATTGCTGGTGTTTCTCTCCCACGAACATCGGAAATTGGATCTGTACTGAAAACTCTATTTGACCCTGATGTTCTGCTCAAAGGTTTGCCCTACGCTTTAGGACTAATGGCGATTTTGGGCACTCATGAACTTGGACATTATTTAACAGCTAGATTCTACAATATTCGCTCTACGTTGCCTTACTTTATTCCCGTGCCTTTCTTCTTGGGAACATTTGGTGCATTTATTCAAATGCGTAGTCCGATTCCTAACCGCAAAGCTTTATTTGACATTAGTATTGCTGGCCCCCTTGCGGGTTTTATCATCACCTTGCCGATACTAATTTGGGGATTGGCTCATTCTGATGTGGTTGCTCTGACTGAAAAAACCCGACTTTTAAATCCCGATGCCCTCAATCCGAAGTATTCTATTCTATTAGCACTACTCTCAAAGTTGGCTTTGGGAAGTCAATTAACAGCAAAATCGGCTCTTGACTTGCATCCAGTAGCAGTAGCCGGTTTTCTCGGACTAGTTGTCACCGCTTTAAATTTAATGCCTGTGGGACAATTAGATGGGGGTCACATTGTCCACGCAATGTTTGGACAACGAACCGCAATTGTAATTGGTCAAATTGCCCGTGTGTTGTTACTATTACTTTCTTTAGTTCGAGAAGAATTTTTGTTGTGGGCAATTATCTTATTATTTATGCCATTGATTGATGAACCTGCGCTGAATGATGTCACTGAATTGGATAATAAACGTGATGTTTGGGGATTATTCGCAATGGCTTTGTTGGTTGTTATTATCCTACCGCTACCGCAGGCGATCGCCAACTTTTTACAAATTTAAAAAAAATGTGTCATTTGTCATTTGATAAATACTAATGACTAATGGTCAATATAATTCCCCCAAGAAAAAGGGGGAATATTTTGTATTAAAACTAACTCGATACTGGACTAGCTGTCTCAGAAGCCTTCGCCGCGGGTGGAAAGCCACCCAAGCGAATCTCAGAGGTGAACGAAGTGATACTAAACCCACCAGAACGCTTTAAGACATTCACCCGCATTCGCAAATTGGGGCTAGCAAACCACAGACGCTCCTCAGATTTCATGGTTTCATCTTCTATAGTTAGAGTCAAAGCACCATCACTATCTATCTGATAGCGTCCGGGAACTGGAGTTTTTTGGGCATCAACTATTTGCCTTAGTAACTTGCCTTGAGCTGGATTATCAGTATCAGGTACTGAAACTAATACGGTTGAACCAGTATGTTTTACTTGCTCTCGTTCCATTGTGCCGTTCCAGGTGACTTTCAGACCACAGGAGGCGGAACTAGGATTAATTTCGTACTGTTGACACAATTTGCTTACTTCTGGATGATCTGCTGGTAGTGTCTCAATGATGGTGTCTGACTTGCCATGTTCAGATTGATTCAAAGCTAAATGATGAATAGTACGATGAGAAAACCATTTACCAGCGCTTAACTGAAAAAACTCTTCAATATTCATGAATGAAATTACCCTGCATCAAAATGCAAAAATTCCCACTTAATTATTATTAAAAGGTAGCAGCAGGTTTTAATATTAAGGTTGATTACCTATTTCCTCAAGCCTCTTGAGGCTAATTGTCGCTGCCTCAGCAACGTTAGAATTACTGTCTTTTTCCAGGTATTTCAATGCTGAGACGCTCTTGGGAGTGGGAAGATTGCCCAAAGCTTCTGCCAGACGTTGCCTAATTAACCAGTCATCTGATTGAGCAAACCGCAGGATACTATCTACAGACTCAATGTCTTTAATTTCTCCGAGTGCAGAGATTGCAGCTTCTTGCAATACCGTTTCTTTGCTATCGAGGGCTTGCAGCAGAACTTGACGGGCACGAGGGTCTTTAATGTTACCTAGAGATACGGCTGCGCTAAAGCGTACTAACCAATCAGTATCTTCATAAAATGCCCGTGAGAGTACCTCAAAAGCTCTGGTATCACCCAAATACCCTAAAGCACCAGCGGCATCAGCACGAATGCCGTAATCTGGGTCAGTTTCGAGAATTCTTACCAAAATTGGATAACATTCTGGCGTAGGCTTGACTCCAAGAGCAAATATAGCCATCGATCGCAGTTGCAAAGATTCGTCGTCTAGTACTTTTTTAATCAAAGGTACTGCATCCTCAGGGGAAACGTGACGCAGATTAGCAAGGGCTACCATGCGATCGCGCAAATTCGGACTTTCTAACTGAGTAGAAATTTCTTGTAAGCTTAAAGTTGTCATCTAGTTCAAAACGTTTTCTTTACTTATCTTAATTTACCTGATCCCTTTATCACGTTGTCGCCATCATGAAGTAGGAGTTTGGCGACTTTACAAAATAGCTCAATTATGAGTCAAAAATAAATAAATGTTACTTCTTCCAAGATTATGTATGGAATTTAGCAGTTAGATTTAACACTTAGCTGTGCCTGAGGTATGAAGAGAAGACTTGGTAAGGGACGTAGGTTAGGGGTGTGACTGTGAAATACAGCCTTGAAATACAGCCTTAACTTTTAGGAGAATCACAATGGTTCAACTTAGCGAACGTCCGGGTACCAAAAAAATCACAAACTTGCGCGATAAGTTTATCTATGAACTTGGTGCGATATACGATGCTGAACATCGCTTTTTGGAAGCTCAGCAGTTAATGTGGCAGTGTAGTCAACATAACCAATTGAAGTCCTTGCTCGAAACCCATATTCGGGAAACCGAGCAGCAAATTAGAAATATCGAGCAGGCATTTAGCACCTTAGGACAGCAACCACAGCGCGTAACTTGTGACGCTGCGGCTGGTCTGATTAGCGATGCTCAAAAGTTAACACTACTGGCTGCTGATAATTCTAAAATTGTGGAGCTAGGAATGGCAGGAGCGCAGGCTAAGGTCGAACAACTAGAAATTGCTTGCTATCGCGGCTTAATTAAAGGTGCTGAACTGATGGGGCAAAACGAAGTTGTGCGACTGTTACAGCAAAACTTACAGCAGGAAGAACAGACAGCTCAAAAGATTGAGCAGCATCTACCGCAGTTACTTCAAGAAGCAAAATCTGCTGAAAGTTCAAGCGGTAATAGATCTCGCTAATCTTTTGTAGTTTTGATGTAGTGTAAAAGCTTAAACAAAAGCAAGGTCAGAAGTACCTTGCTTTTGTTATTGCTATATCAAGCCTTTTTTGAATCAACTACAAAGACTAAAAAAAGAGCATCTTTATTGCTGCTGTTGCAACCACGCCACTAAATCAGCTTCAGTGGAAAAATCTAGTAAGGCTTCTGCTAAGTCTTCTAACTGAGTTAACGATAACCCAGCTAATTGCTGTTGTAATTCAGGAGTAATTGCACCAATGCGTCTTGTTAATTGACGCTGGATAATATACTACACGGAAGTTTTTGATAATTGTTACCAACACGCTCGAAAAGAAGCATCTATTGAAACAGGACTACCCCTGTCTATTTTCCTAAAGACTATCCTTTTTCTGCTGATGAAACCTTAGATTCTGATTTCTTCCCAAATTAATCATCATCGCCTTTTTGTTTCATGCATACAGAAGCTAGCATTAGTAAGTGGCTCTATAAATTAATATGGAAATCAAAGCAATTCTTCAAGCACTGCCAAGTTTGAGCATAAGCGATCGCTTAAAGATAGCTGAATCAGCCCTGCAATTAGTTCTTCAAGAAAAACACTCGCTCACCAAAGATGAGCAAAAACAACAATTAACACTAGCCGCAATGACAGCTATTGCAGATTATGTACCTGGTAGTGAATTAAATATATTCTCTGACTTAGAGGGAGAAGACTTTTGCGATGATCCAGATGAAGACTTCTATAACTCAGGGACTTATGTACAGAGGTGAAGTCTGGCTAGTTAATTTAGATCCAACTGTAGGGACAGGAATTAGCAAAAAACGTCCAATATCTTCGCGATGCCTGGGTTGGGCTTTGCCTACGCTTTTTTATATCACGCAAAGGCGCAGAGGAGCAAAGGAAGAGAACAGAGGGCGATCGCCTGGTGATTTTTAGAAGTGCGTAGACAGATTGTGGGTCACAGGAAAGCGTTGTGTACTACTGCTAGACTAAAAGCAATGATGAGACAATAGCAGATGGTTTCCAACGTTGGAATTACTGATACCATTAAAAGCTTGAATGATTTACAGACTCGCTGTAATTTAACTCAAGCTGATAGCGATCGCTTTTTCCACGAGTGGATTGATGAATTACCCAAACTAAACCAACAAGAACAGGCGGGTATTGCTCTGATTAAGCAGCGTTATGACTACCACCGGGTTGATGGTCTACTGTTAGAAGGTACGATTAATCTTTTAGTGGTTTCGCCTTTGTTGGAACTCGCAGGCTTTCTCGATCCACCATATCGAATTCGCTCACCTTATGGTGTTGCATTAGAACTTGAAGATCCTGATGAAACGATTCGCGGCTTTATTGACACACTAGTTGTGCAGGAAAAACTGTGGATTTTGGTGGTGGAGTCGAAACGAACTAGCATTCCAGTAGCAGCAGCATTACCGCAGTTATTAGCTTATATGCTGACTAATCCTCAGAGCGATAAATCTGTGTTCGGAATGGCAACAAACGGCGATGAGTTTGTATTTCTCAAGCTCACTCTCACAGACACTCCACAGTACGATGTATCACGGACATTTTCTTTATTTCCTCGAAGACATGAGTTAGCTGAAGTCTTGCGGATTCTAAAGCGGTTGGGACAAGCTGTGTTGGGGTGAAAAGTTCTCCTAATATTGCTTTTTATCTCAGGCAGAGAGAAGGTAGCATTAGTAACAAATGCAACTTGTTTCTCAAGCATTAGCTGTAGTTTTAAATATTTATTATCCAATATCTTAGCGATGCCTGGGTTGGGCTTTGCCTACGCTTTTTTATCTCACGCAGAGGCGCAGAGGCGCAAAGGAAGAGAACAGGGCGATCGCATTTCAATAAAAAGTTAGCGATCGCCTAGTTTATAAAGTCAGGTTAGGCGATAATCACTTTCTCAACGTACTACCCATTTAATGCACCTTAGAAACGGTCGGTTTTGGAAGTGTTTCTCCTGTGGCTTCGTAAGCCATTATCAGTGACTCCAATGCTTGAGTACCATTTGCAACAGCTTCCTCATAAGTATCGCCATGCGTCCGAAAAGGCTGTCCAGGGAAATCGGGAAATCCAACTAAAAAGCAGTTGTCTTCATCAGACCATTGAATTAGCATTTGATATTTAAATTTGCTCATCTTCTTGATTGTCTCGCTGTTTTTCTTCTATTTCTTGAATTGCTTGTTGAACGTCTTTCTCTTGATAGCGTTTTGCGTCTGAACTGTCTTTACCAGAAACCGTGAGTTTTCCTGCATATAAAGGATGTATCCAGTTTGTATGACTTCCTTTACCTGGGATTTCTGTAAAATTCGCCCTTAGCAACATTTGTTTGAGTTCCCTGATTTTCTTTGGCATTGTCAGGTCTAGACGCTTAATTAATCCCAAGATATCGCACTTACAGCATATCGGAGAATGTGATACTCCAAAACGAGTCCAGGGCGAACGAATTCCCAATCAAGTAGGTTATGCGATCGCTTTTTTATCTCACGCAGAGGAAGAAGAGAAAGGCGATCGCTGTTTTTAACGAACCGCAGAGGCGCAGAGGACACAGAGAAGGAGAGGGCGATCCCTGCGGCGGGCTACGCCTACGCACTGTGGAGTTTTGGCGATCGCTGTTTTATATGTGGCAATCAAAAAATATAATAATGTGAGCTAATTTAATTAATTTGTCAACAATATTCTGCCAATGAATGAAAAATATCAATGTGAATTCGCTATATACATTGATGATTCTGGAAGTCCCAAACCAGACCCTAAAGATCAATATCCGTTCTTTGCTATGGGTGGTGTCTTAATTAAAAGAAACGATGAGGAAATAATTAAACAATTGGTATCAGAGTTTAAAAGTCGCTGGTCTATTCCTGAAAAACAACCTTTGCACGGTAATGAAATACGATCTCGGAAAAAAGGCTTCGCTTGGTTAGGTAAGCTTCCAAAACCAGATCAAGCTCAATTTTTGGAAGACTTGACATTTACTATTATTAGCTGTCCAATAATTGTTCATGCTTGCGTTGTATCTCGTCAAGGATATCTCAATCGTTACCTTGAAAAGTATGGTGAGGAAACTTGGGAAATGATGAAAAGCGCATTTTCTATTGTAGTTGAACGTAGTGCTAAGTATGCTGGAATGAATAATGGTACTCTGATGGTTTATTTTGAAGCCGCAGGAAAAAATGAAGATACTCTACTGAAGCAATACTTCCATGATTTGAGAGCAAAAGGAAATCCTTTTGATGCTAATAAATCTGATAAATATTCACCTTTATCTGCTCAAGACTTATCAAACCTACTACGTGGAATAGACAGTAAAACAAAGGCAAACGCAATCATGCAAATTGCTGATTTATGCTTGTATCCTATAGTTCGCAGCACAGATAATCCTGATAACCAAGCATTTTTGTCTCTCAAAAATGCTAATTTACTTGTGGATTCCCGCTTGACACAGAATCAGATTAATACGTTAGGAATCAAGTACTATTGCTTTGACAACCCCTAAAAACAACAAAACCGCTTTGTTAGCGGTTTATGATGCGGCAGTCATACGACTACCCCCAGGCTTTGCCTAGCCTTATACTATCTTTTAACTTCCTGATTGTCAACTCCAAATCATTTCATGTAGTTCTGGAAGTGGGTTAGCTTAGTTTACTGGAAGTATCGCTTTTTTATCTCACGCAAAGGCGCAAAGACGCGGAGGAAGAGAGAGAGAAGAGGCGATGCCTTCGGGCGGGCTACGCCTACGCATGGTAGAGATTTGGAGGAGCGATCGCATTGCGGAGTTTTGAAGTTGCATTAAGTAGTTGTATTTGTGCTTAATACTACTCTAATCAGAACCGCCGCTGGATAAAATTATTGTATCGGTTTAGTGTAATTTCATATTCTTTGGCTAATTCTTGGCTTCTTCTTTGAGTTTCTTGCTCTAGTTTTTGTGTTGGTGTAGGTAAATCGGATCGACCAAATAAGGAATTAGATGAATCAAATAGTGAATTATGTGGTCTATCAATTCTTCTTTGTGTATATGATACTGCTAAGCGAATAGGATACGGTGTCATTTCATAATCTTGCAGTCTCCTTTCATAATCTTTTGCTAACTCGTTACTTCTTCTTTGAGTTTCTTCCTCTAGTTTTTGCTGATTTACTGGTGTAGCCCAAAAAGGTGAGCCAAATAGTGAATACTGTTGTTGGTTCATTATTTTTCCTGCGTATTGTAGTGCAGTTAAGCGAACAGAGTTTTTATCCATATTAAACCTCCTAATCCAGAATATAAAACATATGTACTATAAGATAGCAGATGTGAGGATTATTTTTGACTAAAAAACTTGCTTTGGAATAAAAACTCCCAAAGCAAGCTCAGTTTCTAATTCTTTTTTTCTTCGCGTTCTTTGCGCTTTGTGTGCAAAAGGTGGTGCAAAGGTGGTTAGTTTACAGTTGCTTCACTTCTGAAACCAACTTCGACACCATATCTTTCGCGCTTCCAAAGAGCATCGTAGTTTTATCTTTGTAGAACAACTCATTATCTACACCGGCAAAACCCGTACTCATCCCGCGCTTAATTACAATTGTCTGCTTCGCCCGATCGACTTCCAAAATCGGCATACCATAAATCGGGCTATTTGTGTCACTCCGCGCCGCCGGATTTACGACGTCATTTGCCCCAATCACCAAAGCCACATCAGCTTGTTCAAACTGGGGATTAATATCATCCATGTCGTACAACTGGGTATAAGGCACATTCGCCTCAGCCAACAACACATTCATATGCCCCGGCATTCTTCCAGCAACGGGGTGAATGGCATACTTGACATCTACGCCCATTTTTTCTAGTTGATCTGACAATTCGCGGACGCTATGTTGTGCTTGGGCAACTGCCATCCCATATCCTGGTACAATTACCACAGAACGAGCATAACCCAACATCATCGCGCCTTCTTCGGGATCAATGCTGCGGACAGTTTGATCTACCGCACCACCACCAGCAGCACCACCGCCAGAAGCAGATCCTGTACCAAAAGCGCTGAACAGCACACTGAAGAGAGAGCGGTTCATCGCCTTACACATAATTTCGGTGAGGATTAAACCAGAGGCTCCCACCAACGCCCCGGCGATGATTAACATATTGTTCATCACCACGAAACCAGCAGCCGCAGCCGCCACACCTGACAACGAGTTCAACAGCGAAATTACCACCGGCATATCGCCGCCACCAATGGGGATGACGAACATCACACCCAGGATTAAGGAAACAGCTACCACTCCTAAGAATATGGGTAAGCTATCTGGTGTAATGATTAAATAGACACTGCCCACTACATAAGCAGCCAGAAGCGCGAGGTTAAATGGTTGCTGGAATGGAAATGTAATCGGAGAACCGCTGATTAAACCTTGCAATTTCGCAAAGGCGAGAAAACTACCCGTGAAGGTAACACCACCGATTAACACGTCCAGCAGCATGGAAATGTTCACATCTAGGGGTACGGGTGCGCCAGAATCCAATAACCGCCAGAATTCGGCAACGGCGACTAATGCCGAAGCCGCACCACCTAAACCGTTGAGTAAACCCACCATTTGGGGCATTTCAGTCATTTGCACTTTGTAGGCAACGATCGCACCAATTCCCGATCCAATGGCCAAGCCTAACAAAATCATTTCATAGTTCAACACATGCTGATCCAGCATTGTTGCCACAATTGCTAGCAGCATTCCCACCGCTGCGATGACATTACCATTCCGTGCTGTCGCTGGTGAACCCAGCTTTTTCAAACCAAAAATGAATAAAGATGCAGCGACTAAATATGTCAGCTGAATGCCAGTTGGTAAAAAGTCGCTCACGCCTTAATCTCCTTCTTCTTGAACATTTGCAGCATTCTGTCTGTGACTAGGAAGCCACCTACAACGTTGACTGTTGCCAGTACTACAGCAATTAAACCGAGAATCACTGACACACTTGTTTCTCTAGCACCTGAAGCGACGATTGCCCCAAGTACCGAAATGCCAGAAATAGCGTTTGAGCCTGACATTAAAGGTGTGTGTAACGTAGGTGGTATTTTGTTGATGACTTCAAAGCCGATAAAAGACGCCAGAACAAACACAAACAAAGCAGCAAGTAATGCCTCTGTCATGAAATAAAACTCCTTTTGGGAATGGGTACTGGGTACTGGAGATTGGGTACTGGGGATTGGGTATTGGGTACTGAGAATGTATTGCTAAGTATTTATTTCCCAGTCCCTAATCCCCAGCCGCTAGTCCCCAGCCCCTAATTAACCGCCGGTTGTTGAGTATTCAAAGCTTGTAGCGCATCCCGCACTCGTTGATTGCGAATTTCTCCGGCGTGGGTAACGCAAGCTGCATCAACGATGTCGTCAGCAAGGTTTACCTGCAAGGCTTTCTCTTTGTTAATCAGCAGTTGAATCAACGATGTTACGTTCTTGGAATACAATTGGCTGGCGTGGACTGGCATTGAAGATGGTAAATTTATCGGCCCGATAATTGTCACGCCGTTCCACACAATATCTTTGCCGGGTTCGGTGCAGGCGCAGTTACCACCTTGTTCGGCGGCTAAATCTACAATCACTGAACCGGGTTTCATCTGTGCCACCATTTCTTCTGTAACAAGTCGTGGTGCTTGTCTTCCAGGCACTTGGGCGGTGGTAATCACCACATCGGCATTTTTGACGTGTTCGGCGACAACTTCTTGGGTACGTTGTTTGCTAGCCTCAGAAATTTCTTTGGCGTAACCACCTGCGGCGACGGTTTCTTCTTCGAGCTTGACTTCGACGAATTTCGCCCCTAAGCTTTGCACTTCTTCTTTGACGGCGGGACGAATATCAAAGGCTTCTACCACTGCTCCTAAGCGTCTAGCGGTGGCGATCGCTTGCAATCCAGCCACGCCAGCACCCATAATAAATACTTTCGCTGGAGCGATTGTGCCTGCGGCTGTTGTCAGCATCGGGAAATATTTCGGTAATGCAGCTGCGGCAATCAATACTGCCTTGTAACCTGCTAGTGAAGCTTGCGAGGACAAAGCGTCCATACTTTGCGCCCTGGTGGTACGGGGAATCATTTCCATACTCAAGGCTGTGACTTTGCGATTTGCCAATTGCTGTGCCACCACAGGATTTCCCAAAGGATTCAGGAAGCTGACTAATACAGCTCCTTCCTTTAACAAATCAACTTCTGAGCGTCCATCTTCTCGCTCTTGGGGTGGGCTAACTTTCAGCAGGATGTCTGCTTCGCTCCATAATTTGACAGAATCGCTGATTATTGTGGCTCCTGCTGCTTCATAAGCAGGATCGCTGAAAAAGGATCGCTCTCCCGCACCCGATTCCACCCAAACTTCTAAACCTTGCTTTACCAATCGGGCAACGATGTCAGGAATTAATGCCACACGACGTTCACAAACTTCAATTTCTTTAGCAACTGCTATTCTCATGAAATCTCCTGAAGATAAATACTTAATCTCTGCCAAGTAAGCGATCGCCCCGTTCAGGCATGTTTCGCACTCTTAGTACTGAGGCAGGAACATCAGTCATGAATTTTACTAGTAGATTGAACCTTGAATCTTTCCTCTCCCACTCTTAGCTTTCCAGGCAAAGCCTTACTTTCTTGTAAAGTTCCGATGGTCGGGAACCTCCGCTCAGACTTTCCGCTTTGCCGCTTGCAGATGTTACATTTTCAGATATTTGCAAACAGGGTTACGTATTGCAGATCCTATGTTGATTCCCAAATTTTGCATCTTTATCTTCAGCTTATTTTCGGGATTGAGAAATTGGGTATTCCTTTCTTATAGAGTAATATTGACCAAATTTTTGAAGCTTGATAATTTCCAAATCAAATTTTAATGATTACGACTTTCATTCAAACTTATTTTAATCAATTTATCTCAAGTTAACTGGCGATCGCTGATGCCACTGCTCAATTTTTATAACAAAATTCTTAAATTTAGATACACTTATACATATTCGGAAACACAATCTCATCTCGACTGTGTTTTCATTTAGTTCAAAATTTGACCAATCTAGTAATCAAATCAAGACTCTGTAAGGATAATCAAGTGAATTGAGTTAAAGTTAAATTTATAACTAGGCAAAATTACTGTCAGCCAAAACGCACAAAAAATGGCACTTTTTTTTGCTAATCAACGTCTATTGTCAGGAAGTCAGTAGTAAAGTTTAGTAACGAATACTAACATATAGTTATTTAGATAAGAGATTTATATTTTGGTGGAGGGAGCCTAACTATGCGACGTTTACTTTCTGCTATAGCTGCAACCAGCCTTTTGTTGACTGGATTTCCAGCCCTGACTTCGGCGCAAAGCTTACCTGGATTTACACTCTTTAGCGGTGTCAAAGGTGAGAATCAACTACCCTTCAGATTAGATTTTGGTGGACAAACCAATGGTTGGGATCGTTATAGATTGAGGATTCCAGGTCAAAGAATGAAATTGGCAGTTGCTCAATTTGCTATTACTTATCCTAATTATTACGAAGGAATTTTTGACCCCAAAAAGATTGAGGTACGAGTCAAAGGCAAGGCAGTTAAGCTTTCTGAGGTTAAGTGGGACAAAGAAAGTAAGCTAATTAGTATTTTTCCTGAAGAACCTGTGCCAGCAGGTAGTGGAGTTGAGTTAGTTTTTTCTAACGTCAAAAACCCCTCCTTTGGTGGAATGTATTATTTCAACTGCCAAGTTCTCTCCCCTGGCGATGTGCCACTACTGCGGTACATGGGGACATGGATTTTGAGTATCAGTTGAGTTTGGGCAGTACGGAGATGGTGAGCAGAGGAGAAGTTGCAGTAGTTTTCCCCTCTGCCTGTTGTCCTCCATTGCCAATTCCCTGTTAAAGTGATAAAATTAGAGATTGTGAGTTTTTATAAAAATCACCTAACAGGAGACATAGTATGCAAAGAACACTGGGCGGTACTTGCCGTAAGAGAAAAAGAACCTCTGGTTTTCGCGCTCGGATGCGGACACCAGACGGCAGAAATGTAATTAGGGCTAGGAGAAGAAAGGGACGTCACCGTCTAAGCGTTTAGGGCATATAGAGTATCTGTGGCTTTGCCCAAAGCAAATCGGCTAAAATCCCGAAAAGATTTTCAGGCAGTTTTCCGGGAAGGAATTCGGCGTCATGGCTCTTATTTAACATTGAGAGCCTTAAAACCTTTATGTTCAATAAATCCTTCTTTGGACACCGCCACTAAAACGACACAAGCAACTGACTCAGGACATTTTGCCAGCACACGAATTGGGATTTCAATTAGCACAAAAGTCAGCAAAAGAGCAGTGGTTCGCAACCGGATCAAACGGCAAATTACTGCTGCTTTGCATAACTTACTGCCCAAATTGTCACCAGGATGGCGGCTAGTGGTGATTGTCAAACCCACAGCAGCAGAATCTAAGTGCGTAAGCCCACAATTTCTGCAAGAATTAGAGCAGTTGTTGGCACAAGCCGAGGTGTTCGATGGGCATTCGTGAAGAAGTTTATTATGAAGGCGGTCCCCATGTTGGGGATCTAATTATAAACCTGCTAATTGGGCTAACCGTCGTTGGCATACCCTTGACAGTCGGGGCAATTGTCAGAGCATTATGGCTGCGCTTCCGCATCACCGATCGCCGAGTTACTGTAACAGGAGGTTGGCAAGGGCGCGATCGCACTGACGTAATTTACTCAGAAATTGTCAAAGTTGTCAAAGTCCCACGTGGCATAGGTCTTTGGGGAGATATGGTACTAACCCTGAAAAACGGTAGTCGTCTGGAATTGCGTGCTATTCCCAATTTTCGGGAAGTCTATGACTACATTAATGAAAAAATTGCTGCGAAAAATCCCCAATATAGCGCCGCTGCCAACAAGTAATGTAAAGGGACTGGGAACTGGGGACTGGGGAGACAAGGAAGTGTGGGGAGTGTGGGGAGAGAGGGGGGAAAGATTTCTTCCCCATCCTCCCACACCTCCCACCCCTCCCACACTTCCTACTTGCCCCATGCCCAATGCCCAATGCCCAATTTAAATGTGCGGCTATCCGTAGCAAAGGACAGTCGCACATAAGTCATGATTTAGATAAATTAGATTCAGTCAGTTTACAGTACCTCAGGTTAAATTCAGAATAATGGATTTTGGTATCGGCTTTCTCTCGAACAACGTGATGCTGCCAATCATAGATTTTTTCTATGGGATTTTTCCTAGCTATGGATTGGCGATCGTTGCTTTGACACTGATAGTCCGCTTTGCGCTCTATCCCCTGAGTGCTGGCTCAATTCGCAACATGCGGAAGATGCGAATTGTACAACCTCTGATGCAAAAGCGGATGGCAGAAATCAAAGAGCGCTATAAGGACGATCCGCAAAAGCAGCAGGAAGAAATGGTCAATGTCCAAAAAGAATTTGGCAATCCTTTGGCGGGCTGTTTTCCGTTGCTAATACAAATGCCAGTTCTATTAGCGCTGTTCGCTACTTTGCGAGGTTCGCCTTTCGCAGGTGCGAACTACAGCGTTAACTTGCAGATTTTTCCCGCAGAACAAATCGAACAAATTCAACCGCAAGCTTTTGCCACTCCTCCTCAAAATATCTACATTGCTGATGGCGAACACGTTAAGGTAACTGCAATCCTTCCCAGCGGTAATAAACTAGCTGTGGGCGAACAAACTAAAATACAATATCAGACCATTGAGGGCAAACCATTTCAGGTACTTTTAGCAGAACACCCAGAAACGAAGCTAATTCCTGAATGGAAAGTCACCAAAGGTGAAGAAAGAGTAAAAATTGATGCTCAAGGCAATTTGGAAGCCTTGCAGCCTGGAGAGGTGACTCTTCAAGGGACAATTCCTGGACTAGCAGCCGATAAAGGCTTTTTATTTATTGATGCCTTAGGCAGAGTTGGTGCAACCGATCCAGATGGCACAATCCACTGGGATATCGTCGCCATGATTGTCTTCTTTGGAATCAGCCTTTATGTTAGCCAAATGCTTTCGGGGCAAAATTCCAGTGGTGGTAATCCGAACCAAGACACAGTTAACAAAATCACGCCAGTCATTTTTTCTGGAATGTTTTTGTTCTTCCCCCTACCAGCTGGGGTACTGATGTATATGGTGATTGGTAATATTTTCCAGACACTGCAAACCTATATTCTCTCCCGCGAACCCTTACCTGAAGAATTGCAAAAAATCGTAGCAGCTCAAGAAAAAGAAGCAGCAGTCACAGAACAAAAAGCATTACCATTTGAGCCAAAAAGTTCCAAGAAAAAGGCTACAGGGGGTTCATGAGCAATATTCCCATGCAGCGAAGTCAGCAGTGGTTAAAAACACTGCTGGAACTCAGTGGGATATCTACTGAGATTCACGCTAATTTAGAAACTGCCCAACCTGAAGATGACGATTCCCCAGAATCAGATAACTACTGGCTGACAATTGATGAAACGAATTTGACGCCAGAGCAAATCCAGGTATTAATTGGTCCCGATGGTTCTGTGCTAGATGCAATTCAGTATCTAGCAAATTCGGTTCTCAACTTGAGCCAATCCCAGGAAGGTCAAGCTTCTTACACCATTGAATTGAATGGCTACCGTGTCAAAAGACAAGCCGAAATTCGCGCATTAGCAGAAGCAGCAGCCGATGAAGTGCGGTTTTCTGGTAGAGAAGTGGAAATTAAATCCCTTAGTTCTGCGGAACGGCGTCAAGTTCATACTTTCTTAAAAGACTTTGGAGATTTGGAAACTTTCAGTCGGGGCAAAGAACCACATCGTCATTTGGTTGTGCGTCCGGCTGCGTTGGAATAAGTTAGGAGTTAGGAGTTAGGAGTTAGGAGTTAGGAGTTAATTTAAAACTCGTAACTATAATAATTTCAAAATTTCTATTATCCCTAAGAGATAAAATAAAAAATGTATTATCAGCACAATTGCTGATAATCAAGATAAATTTTCGTGAGGATGTCTCACAAATCCTATGGACGCAATTTATATTCCGCAGCTAACTAGAGCATCGGAGCGGACAGAGGAAATTCAAGTTCAGGAATTTCTGCCTGGTCTGGAAACGTTGACACCAGTTCGTGGTCGTGTGCGTGTGCAACATCATGGCAATTACCTGGAAGTGTCCGGTCAAGCAGAAACAATTATTACTTGCACCTGCAACCGCTGTTTGCAGCAATACAATCGCCGTTTAGGGCTTGATACAAAAGAAATCATCTGGTTAGATGAAACTGCAAATCAGCTAAAAGACTTGCCTTTAGAAAGGGAAGTGACTATGGAAGATTTGGTAGAAAGTTTACCACCCGATGGTTATTTTTCTCCCAGCGAATGGCTGTATGAGCAGATGTGCCTAGCAATACCTCAACGCCAGCTGTGCGATCGCAATTGTCCAGGTATTCCTCCAAGTAGTACTATTGATAGTTCTGATACTTCTGAAACTCCAGTTGATAACCGTTGGGCTGGTTTGGAAGCATTGAAAAAGCAACTTCCAGGCTAACAGCTTGATTTCCCGCCTGTGCGATCGCTTTTGGGAATATTAGCTCCACAGAGATAGCATGGGCAGGAAATAAATATATGAAGTTTGTAAAAATCCATCGCTTTTTACTAGCTATACGATTGCAAATTCAACCAATTTAATACTAAGTTTATTCATGGATAAATAGAAGTTTAATATCTTTAATTAAGTTATAGTAACACTTCAAAATTTTATGATGAAAATCATTTTCATCATTAAAGTTATATTTTTGGCAGTATAAAATAAACCAGGCTAGATAAATTATATTTTTTTGTTCAAAAGTAGGTAAGCTAATAAAATTCTCAATCATTGGGAAGTGTTCTGGTATTTTTAGAATATCAATATTTAATTTATTAGAGCTATTCTCAACATTTACTCTGTAAAATTTATGATTTATTTTTGAAATTATATCTGTTTTATAAATGCGGTAACTTTGGTGGTATTTTTGGTTATTGGTACTATTGAATGTGTTGGAAAAATGATAGTATTTCAAGAATTTAATTAACTTAGACAAATTATTATTGTTTCCAATCTCTAGTTTATCCACAACATATAAAAAAGAAATATTTTTATTTGTGAAAGTCTTTAGACATTGGTTGATAAAATTCCAATCTATTTGTAATAAATCTGTTGATTCTTCATCGGTTGATGTGGAGCTTGCACTGGGGATGGAAATCCCAGGATTATGAAGAATATCACTATTACTCCCACTAGCAACATTATGATTATGCGCCAAAGAATTGGAATTGGCTGACGGAGTACTTGAGGTTGTTCTGGCGGTAATGTCTCCGGTGAAGGTAATACTTCCGTTTTTTTTTGCGGTAATTCAACCACTTCTCTTGCAGGTTCTTCTACATTATTTGCAAAACCTCTCCACACACTAGCTTTGTGCAGAATAGTTCTTTTTTCTAAATTTTCTGTCACAACAATTAAAACGCCATCGTTTTTTGTTTTTCCATCCCAATTCAACCATTCTTTAGGTAAACTATAATTTCGCAGATCTTCTGCCAACTTCTCTAAACTTGCAGAAGTTTTATGTTCTATTTTATATTTCTGATAAGATTCTCTATCACTAAATTGATGGCTATAAACTGATTCAATATGCCCAATATATTCGTTAATGTTTTTTATATTGACTCTAAATTCTTCTAATCCATAAAATTCTACTGATTTTTCAATCATTTCACTGAATGATAAATCTTTCTGTAAAATATTCTGGATTGCACTATAAGCAATCTTTCGTAAGACTACTTCATTCTCTTCTATATCGTCAGCTATCCACACAATAGAATTGAAAACTTTTCGCCCCAGCCTAGTAGAGCGTTGGGCTGATTCAATTCCTGTAATTTCTAATAAAAGCTTTTTATTCTCGTTATCTCTTAATATAAGTAGGGAAGGTTTGACTTCATCAATTAAGTCATTAACAATAGATATTTGACCATTTTCTTCTCCAATAACTTGGCGTTTGATCAAACTAGGATCTTTTCTAGGCTGATGTTCTTCACTCTCGATACTACGCCAATGAATACCTGTATCGCCCAGTGCTGACGTTTTAACATAAATTTCAAAGTTACTCATAACTCACCATCCTTGTTACTGACTAGAAAATAGACTGGGGAACATGGAACCACTTATATCCTTGAACAATTGCAAATCCATCATTATTTTTACAAGCGATCGCAAATTTATATAAAGCATTGTTGAATGCATTAATTTGTTCTTGAGTCGCTTCAACTTTGAGCAAAGTGAATTGAAAGTTTGATTGGGTTTCTCGAAGCTCACTTTGTTTTTCTTCAAATCGTCCTTTTGCTTCATAAAAGGGTGATTCTCTATCATCAAAAATATTGAATATATCTCTAGCTAGCCACCACATTTTATTACGGTCATTTAAGAGTTTTTGTTTTTTATCAAATTCTGTTTTGGCAGCTTCTAAATCCTGTTTATTCTTACCAAGCTCACTTGTAAGTGTTTCTAACTTCTGTTGTTCTTTTTGAAGAATTTCTTTTTTATTTTCTAAGAAAACATTAATTAGAAATAATAAAATATATCGCAGCGGTTGATCGCCATCTTTCGGTTCGTAGGGAGCGTTAATAGGAGTTTTATGGTATTCAAATTTAGTATACCCATCGTCATAAGTCTTGGCATAACTGAAAACTACATTTCCAATAGTTTGGACTGGAGTTATTACTACAGCTACCTTATCAATTAAAGATTCTGATTTCAAAAAATTGAGCAATTCACTATATCCTATTTTGACATGGTATAGTAAGCTCTCTGCATCTCTAGATGTTTTAGTATAAGTTTCACATTTTACAGGGGCTAAAATTACTAATCTAGGGGATGTTACATTAGTATAAGCATCTTTTAAAAGTTGAGTAATACGCTGAGAATTGTTTTTTTCTTCATGCCATGTACCGATTTCGGCATTATTTACTTTTCCCGTCTTTTTTTGCATCAGTGCGGTAGCATCAATAGGAATTACTACAGCATCACATTCATTTAACTGCCTTTTTACATATTCTTTGTATTCACCTGTCGCATCTGGATTAAAGTATTCACCAGAAGGATCGGTGAACCTCAATTTCATAAACTTTTTTCCACTACTACCAAGCTCAAAGCTAAAACCTTGGTCATTCCAAGGGTTGTCTTTAGGCTGTGTAGGAGTAACTTGATTTTCTAATTTGGCACCGATATTTCTCAAAACAGATTTGCATTCTTCTATTGCACGTAATGTATTGTTATCATCTACCCAAGTTTGAAGATTTGCTCTCTCGAAAGTTTTGTGAAATTCTTCGTGCATCGCTGCTAAAAGACTGGTTTTACCCATTCCTCTTAGAGCAACCATAATAATTTTTAATTCTTCATTTCCATCTGTCATAATTTCTCCTTACTACTATTGAGCTAAATTAAAAGATTCAAGTTGATTAACTTGATTAACTAATTCCACCCATTTTTTTCTCATCTCTCTGTCCCTTTCTTTTTTCCCAAAAATTTCTGACCATATCTGTCCACGAACTCCTCTGAGAAAATTTTTCCATTCTTTTTGAATATCTTTTTGACGAATGATATTATCAATAAATTCCTCTACCATTGCATGAGCAGCTTCGTTAGGTTCACACAGCAATTCTTCTATGGCTGGTTTGATAGTATTAATTGCTTTATCATAATCGATTTCCAAAGCAGTGAAAATATCTTCGGCAGTCGTATCTTTAGAAACAGTAAGTGTTTTATCTTGTTGTTCCGAAATTCCTCCTGATTGACCCGTCATTGCACTAATATTAGTAAGTCCATCTAAGTGTTGGCGAATACGAGGAAGAATTAAACCACGATATGATAACTGGAAATCTCCTATGATTCTAAATCCTGCTTTTAGCTTTGTAAAACGATCTGGTATAAGTTGAGAAATTTTACTAAAAAATTCCGAACCTTCGGCGTTGCTTATGATATCTAAATGTCCCTTTTGTTTTAAAACATTAACAACCTGATTTTTAACTAATTCTACTGTCCGCTTGAGGTTTTCATCTAAAGATAAAAAACGCTGAGAGATAAATACTCTCAGTTCATCTTGGTAATCAGGATAAGCTCTAAATGCACTAATAATCATAATTCGATTATTAATCTCTTCTAGAGCTTTTTCTGATGATAAAATACCTCTATTTTGTTCGCAATTTTTAATTGCATTCAGGACACCATGATATAACTCTTCATTGGGAGTTTGACGTAGATACCAAAGCTCTGTTCTAAGTGTTTGAAGTCCTAACGCGACATCTTTCCACCAGCCATTGTCACTATCTCCGAATAAGTCGCTAAAAAGTTCTTCAATTTCTTGAGAATCGTCTTCTAAATTTTGATTAAAGACACTTTTGGCTTTGTTCAATTCAGCATTTGCGGCTTGATGAATTTCTAATAAACGTTTTTGGCAAGTAGAAGTGTATTGTTTATCGAGAAGAGTCAGATTATTAGTCAAATAATCTAAAACTGTATCTAAAGTTTGAGTTGTTTCTGTGTTATTAGCACAGTTAGCAATCAAACATTTTTCTACGTTGATATGTTTTTCTTCTACTGTATTTAATAAATCTTGGCAGTTTTTGAAATTATCCCCATTATTAGATTCAGCATTAGTTCTATTGAGTACTACAAATGACCATAGGTTAACTGGCAAATCCACTAATGCTGAACGAGCAGTATCGTATAATTTAACATCCACATCTGCCCAGTAATCTCCAGCAGATTTAGGCATTCTCACAAATAAAACAAAATCAATATCTTTTCCTAATGCTTGAATTAATCTTTCTTCATCTCCAAGCCCGGTATCTCCTAAACCTGGCATATCAACTAAAGCAATTTTACCAATATCAACATTGGGAAATTTGCACGTAATTTTTACTTCTTTAACCGCTAAATAGTTAAATAAAATCCGCTGGCCATCAGGAGTGTCTTGAGAAACATATTCTCGAATATCATCTTTTTGAATAATTCGAGGGGAAGTTTCTCTCAAGAGATGACGATATTGATCGAGATGAGTATGATATCGCTTTAAATGTTCATACATCGCCCCTGGTGTTGCATAGCCAGGGATATCTTGGGGTAGTTGTGGTAAGGGTTTATTGGCAAATTCTTCTAAAGTAATAGGTTTTATACCTAAACGAAGTTTTTCATAATAAGGAGCAATCACATCATCTAAAAACGATCGCTCCGTATGAAACCACACTTCTCCATAAGTATCTACCTTAGGATTATGGTGAATTGTACTCCGAACTCCTGTACAATGCTGGCGATCGCCATCAGGAATTTCTGCTGCACTTAATCCGGTTAAACTTTGCAGGAGACGGCTTTTTCCCTGTCTAGCACGTCCCACAACACCTATATTGAGAGTATCGCGAGAAAAACGGTTTTTCAGTTTAGTTAAAGCTTCCAACTCAGAAGCGATAGTCAACTGAATGTTAGAAAAATTAATTTCTTCAAGTCTTCCAATAACATTCGGCTCGTCAACTTGTTTTAGAAGATGATTGCGGTACTCCTCCACTTGATGCAAGGATGTGGAAAGAGTTTTCAAGTTCCCTTCTACCAGTTCAATCCTCTGAGCAAGGGGCTGACGCTTCTGAATAATGGTAGTAATGAGTGTGGTTCTGTCCATCGGATAACTTGATTTAGGTGGCTATCTCTAAGTGTATTATGAAATACGACGTTAAGAAGTATGTAAAAAGCAGGGAAAATTCTGAGATTGGCTATGCCATAAGACGATGTTTGAGAAAAATACTCTATAACTCTGATATATCAAAGCTTATAACTAATTGAGTTATTGAGATTTTTCACTAATAGCATACCGCTAGTTAGAGAGTCATATTTTACATTCAGTATATTGATGTCAGAATTCAGGTCTGAGAAAGTAATAAAGTTGTGAGAAACAATACAAACCTCAACAATGAGAGAAGAACTAATAACCACAGTTACATATGAACTTCCGTGATGAGTTTAAACTACTGCTACGCGCCCGCTACCCCTTAATTTATATTCCCACCTATGAAGAAGAACGAGTAGAAACATCTATCCGGGAAGAAGCAGCAAACCAAGGCAATCGCCCAGTGTATACTTGGGATTTTGTCGATGGTTATCAGGGAAATCCCAATGATGCAGGGTTTGGGCGACGTAACCCACTGCAAGCTTTGGAATTCGTGGAAAAATTACCAGCCTCAGCGCCAGCAGTATTGATTTTACGAGATTATCATCGCTTTTTAGATGATGTGGCGATCGCCCGCAAACTCCGCAACCTCGCCAGACTCCTCAAGTCGCAACCAAAAAATATTGTACTGCTATCGCCGCGCATCGCCATTCCTGACGATTTAACCGAAGTGTTGACAGTCGTCGAATTTCCTTTACCCAACGCCCCAGAAATTAAAACTGAGATAGAACGCTTACTGCAAAGTACTGGGAACTCCCTTTCTGGCAAAGTTTTGGATGACTTAGTGCGTTCTTGTCAAGGACTTTCGATGGAACGGATTCGGCGGGTTTTGGCCAGAGCGATCGCTAGCCACGGGGAATTGCAGCCTGAAGACGTGGATCTCGTTTTGGAAGAAAAACGTCAAACTATCCGCCAAACCCAAATCCTGGACTTCTACCCCGCCACTGAGCAAATTTCTGATATCGGCGGACTAGATAACTTGAAAGATTGGCTGATTCGTCGGGGAGGCTCTTTTAGCCAACGGGCAAGGCAGTACGGATTACCGCACCCCCGTGGTTTAATGTTGGTGGGTATTCAGGGAACTGGTAAATCGTTAACGGCAAAAGCGATCGCTCATCACTGGCATTTACCCTTGCTACGTTTGGATGTCGGGCGGTTATTTGGTGGTTTGGTGGGCGAGTCAGAATCTCGTACCCGCCAAATGATTCAGGTAGCTGAAGCCCTCGCCCCCTGTATTTTATGGATTGATGAAATAGATAAAGCCTTTTCGGGGCTTGGTAGCAAAGGTGATGCAGGCACCACTAGCCGTGTATTTGGCACATTTATTAACTGGCTAGCCGAAAAAACCTCACCCGTGTTTGTCGTCGCCACCGCCAACGATATCCAAGCCCTACCGCCAGAAATGCTGCGTAAAGGGCGATTTGATGAAATTTTCTTTGTCGGTTTGCCCACCCAAGAAGAGAGAAAAGCAATTTTTAATGTTCATTTATCCCGACTGCGCCCCCATAACCTAAAAAGTTATGACATCGACAGGTTAGCATACGAGACACCAGATTTTTCTGGGGCAGAAATTGAGCAAACTTTAATTGAAGCCATGCACATTGGATTTAGCCAAAACCGCGATTTTACTAAAGACGATATTTTAGAGGCTGCCAGTCAAATTATCCCCTTGGCACGAACCGCCGTAGAGCAAATTCAGCAACTTCAGGAATGGGCTGCTGCGGGGAGAGCGCGTTTAGCATCGAAACACAGTCCTTTGAGCGATAGCTTCGGTAAGTTACGCTAATACGATTTTGGATTTGAGATTTTAGACTTTCCTGCGGAACGCTACGCGTAGCTTGCTTCTCCGTAGGAGTACGGCTACCCTCAGTCGAAGGATTTTGGATTGGGAATTTCTCTGTTTTAAAGAGTTCTATGAATCCATCTGTTGCATTCATTTTCCAAATTGGTATAACAGAGTGGCAGCTAGAATAATCGATTGGAACAAACCACACTGCGTCCCTTTGTGGTCTGTTCCAATCCAAAATCCGTCTTAAAAAGCTTTGATCGCCGGAAGCCGGCGCTCAAACTTTTCGCAAAATCTAAAATTGATTGACCCCTTGATAATCAGGTATTAATTATGTTGTCTGGCTTGGTAAAGTATATACTTGGCTTTTTCTTAGCGATCGCTGTATTAATTGGTAGCGGTGTTGCAGTTGCACTTTATTTCATGAATCGCACCGGCATACCCCCTGCCAAACCGATTTTCTCGAATGATAGCCCCTCGGTGAAAGCCCAAGCTCCAAAAGCAACTGAGCCTGGAGGTAAACCCACCTCTACACCCACCTCCACTAAATCACCTTCCAGTCCAACCCCTACTCCCACCTCCACTGAATCACCTCAACCTACCCCATCGCCAACACCATTGCCATCAGGAGCTTACCGAGGCCGTGTGAGTTGGGCTGATGGTTTGAGTTTGCGGGCACAACCAAATCAAGATGCTGAACGTATTGGTGGCGTTGGTTTTAATCAGAAAATTATTGTCTTGGAAGAAAGCGAAGATAAAGCTTGGCAAAAAATCCGTTTGGAAGATAGCGGACAAGAAGGTTGGGTCAAAGCAGGTAATACTGAAAAAACTGATGAACAATAGGTATGGGGCATGGGGCATAGAAAGAGGACAAGGAGACAAGGAGAATTGGGGACAAGGGGAAAGAATTGTTGCAAATTGTCACCTTGCCCTACGTTCGCGCAGCGTCTCCCTTAGGAGAAGTTCCGATGGTCGGAAACCTCCACTCAGACTTCTGTTTTTGTCTCCCCTGCCTCCCCTGCCCCCTGCCTCCCCATCTCCCTACTCCACACGTTAATTAGTTGTAAAGAATCATACAAAAAATAAATATTACACTTACTCAATGGTATAATCTTGTATGTCATAACTTGAAAAAAAACAAGTGAAAATAGGGGTAGATAGCTCTTTAACTGAGCTAGCCTCAGCCTTTGAGGCATCCGAAAGTATCAAGGTTGTTCATCTGCCGATTATTTTAAAATTTTTGAATTGGAAAAATTTACCTAGCTCTGTTGCGATGCGTCTGTTGTCTGTAGCATTGACTATGGGAATTCTCAGTGTTGCTGGGGAAGTTTTAGCACTTCAGAAAATTGGAAGTAATGGTTCACAAGTTGCCAATAGCCAAAGATGTTTAAAAAAGTTAGGCTACTTTAAAGGCCCGGTGACAGGCAAGTTTGCTACTTTGACTCAGAATGCTGTCATCAAATTTCAGCAAGCCAATAGATTACCTGCGGTGGGGTTTATAGGCCCTAGTACTCAAAGAGCGTTGCAAAGAGCGTGCCAGAGTAAAACCTCTAGTAGGAATGTTAATCGAAATTCGCCATCGGCAGTAAATCAATATCCTACTCTCTCTCAAGGTAGCACTGGTGCAGCGGTGACTAAGTTGCAACAGCGTCTCAAGCAACGTGGTTACTTTAATGCTAATCCCACAGGAAATTTTGGGCGAATTACTAAAGATGCTGTGATTGCATTCCAGCGTAATGCTGGTATATCTACCACTGGAACTGTCGGTCAGCAAACTTGGAACGCACTACTGGGTTCTTCTCCGGCTCCAGCCAAATCGAGTCTTTCCAGTCAACAAATTAGAGAACTGCAAGAGCGTTTACGACAATTAGGTTATTTTAAAGCTAATCCCACTGGGACTACTGGCCCGATTACCAGAGAAGCGATCGCCAAATTCCAACAAGATTATAGGCTACCTGTGAATGGCACAGTCAATGCCCAAGTTTTGGCAGCAGTACGTAGAGCCTCAGCTGGTGGATATGCTACTCAACAACCAGCGAGAAATTATCTCACTGTTGGCGATCGCTCAGATAATGTCAGATTAGTTCAAGACCGTTTGTGGCAATTGGGCTTTTCTAATGCGAATTCTGACGGCTATTTCAGCGATTACACCAGACAATCCGTGATTGCGTTCCAGCAATCTGCTCGACTCAATTCTACTGGAAATGTAGATTGGCAAACTTGGGAAGCATTAGGATTGAATAACTCAAATGTGGGCAATTCTGTGGAAACTAGTCGTTATGTAGTACCTGGTACTAATGACTATTTATCAGCTGAAACTAACGGCAACGTCTTAGCTGGTAACAATCGGTATACAGTTATTGTGCCGATTTTCAGTAATGATACTCTCACTAAAGTGCAACAGTATATACCTAGTGCTGTGACAGAGCAATCAAATCTAGGGGATTATGTGAATGCTGGAGCATTTAGCGATCGCGCCGAAGCAGAAAGGATAACCAAAATGCTACGCTCCTATGGTCTGGATGCAAGAGTAAAATACAATTAAATTGACAAACTCAACTGTGAACCTTGCTGAGTTTTATTCACCTCAATCCTCGCTTGGAAAGCTTCTTTGAGGTGGGGCATATGAGTGACAGTGAGGATGCAAGCGAAATCAGAAGCGATCGCATTAATCGCTGCAACTAAGCGATCACATCCTTCAGCGTCCTGTGTACCAAAACCCTCATCCACAATCAACAATTGCAACGCCGCCCCCGCCCGTTGCGCTAATAATTTTGCCAAGGCTAAGCGGATGGCAAAGTTAATTCTAAAAGCTTCTCCACCAGAATAAGTTTCATAAGACCGCGTTCCTCTGGAATCGGCGATTAAAATATCCAAGGTGTCTATTAACTTGGCATTTTTTTTGGTTGATTTACCATTCCGCCCAGCTTTTTGAGTAATAAATTGTACATGAAATTGATTAGCACTCAACCGTGAAAGTAATTGATTTGTCTCAGCTTCCAGTTGAGGTAACACATTTTCAATCATCAATGCTTGGATACCATTTTTACCAAAAGCCTGCGCTAATTCCTGATAAACACGGTGTTCCTGTTTGCAAGATTGTAATTGTTTGTACTGTTGTTCGTACTGGATTTGCAGCGTTTGGAGTTGATGCGCTAACTGTTCTAAACGCCCCAATTTAGCTATTTGCTCATCGAGTTGGCGTCTGCGTATTGCTAGCTGCTGCTCTAGGGCTTGAATTTGGGCAGATGGATTGGCTGTTGCTTGTAATTGCTCGATAATGCTTTCGATTTGGCTGGCGAGTTTTTGTCGCTCCGTTATTCTGACGCCTCTAGAGTCCTCTAATTCTTGTAATCTCGTCTGAAGTTGGGGATACTGCTGCTGGGCTGCTAAAAGTTGCTGATACCGCAAATGCCAAGATTGAGCTTTCTTGACAGCTATGCGGAGGTTATTGTGCAGCTCCAAACTGTAGCCAATTTCAATAATGTGACGTTCCAAAGCCGCAATTTGTTTGGCACATTCAGAATCAGTTTGTTCTTGGTGGATTCTGGCTTCTAATTCGGCAATAGTAGCTATTAGTTCTGGCTTTCGGGCTGCTAGTTGCGCTTGTCGCTTAGTAGCGTCTTTAATCTGGCTTTGTTTAATTTCTGCCCAGCGCCAACGCTCAACTTCGCTGCGAGCTAGGGCGTGGTCTTGCTCATTATAATTAACTTGTTGCAGATATTGGTCTAGCCTTCGCAGTTCGGCTTGTTTATCGGGAGCGTAATCACCTGCTTGTAGCGATCGCTCTAAATGTTGTTTTTCAGCAGCAATTTGTTCTAATTGATGTTGGACATCAGTCGTCGCTTCTAACTGTGCTGCCAATTGTCCGCGTTGTTCGCGTAAACCGTCGTAAATCGCTAATTGCTGCGATATTTCCCGATATTCCTGCCTCAGTACCTGAATTTCTCTATCTGAGACAGCCATTTGTTCCCGCACTACCCAAAACTGTCCTTGAGTATCATCCAACTCAGTTTGGGTTTTTTCCACTACACGGCTCCAGTGATGTTCGTCTAAAGGACGTTCGCACAAAGGACAAAGAGCATCGGGATTTTGGAGCATTTGGAGTTTTTGCTCTAATTCTCCCAGCAGTTTTTCATAATCCCGTTGGTGAGCTTGTAGACGTTCAATAAAATGACGCCTTTCTTGCCCTTTTTCCTGAACTCGTTGCAGATAAACCCGCTTTTTCTCCAATTCCTCAATTTGGATTGCTACATCCATCACCGCTTGTTGCAATTGCGGTTGGCGCCGTTGTTGGCGTTGCAATTGGTTTTCTGTATTTTGCAGTTGTTCGAGTCGCGCTACCAAACCAGCATGAGTCCGATCTAATTGGCTTTGTAAAGCTGCTCGTTGTTGCAACAAAGGAGTCACCTGCATTTGCAATTGATCTAAATGAGCAAGATGGTGACGTGCTGCACCTAGTTGTGACAAAGCAGCTTCAACTTCACCTGATTTGGTGAGAGTTTGCTGAATTTCTCGCTCTTGTTGCTGCAAAGCTTCGAGTTGGGCTTGGGCTTGTTGTAGTTGGCGTTCGATTTCCTGAATTTGTTTGGTAAGTTGTTGTTGCTTTTGTTGGCGAGTTTGCCCAGCGCGGCTATATTCTTCAAATTTGGCGCTCATCGCTTCTTCTTGAGATTGCAGACTTTGATATTGGGCGTATCCAGCCTTAATCTCAGCTTCTTGATGTAAGATTTTTTCTAAATCTGATAGCTGACTCCCGACCGCTAACTGCTCTTGTTGCAGGCGATCGCAGTCTTGGTTAAGATTTTGATATTGCTGCTTGACAAAGCTCAATTGTTGTTCCCAATTTTGGCGCTGGTGCTGGATAACTTGCAAACTTTGTAATTGAATATTGTCAAAAGCTTGTACTTGTTGTAATTGATTGAGTTCAGCTTCTAACTGTTCTCTTTGCGCTTCGGTAGTCTGGCGTTGTTGCAGCTGAATTTTAATCGAATCCAAAGAACGCTCTAGTTCCTCCCCCCGTGCTTTAAACTGACGAGAAGATTCCTTTGCCCGTTCTTCCAAATCATCATACTGATTGAGTTTCAACAACTCTGCTAAAATTTCTTTGCGTTCCGCGGGCCGTTTGAGCATGAATTCATCTGCACGACCTTGACGCAGATAGGCAGAATTAATAAAAGTATCGTAATCGAGTTTAATGCGTTCTAATATCGAATCTTGGGTTGCCCTGACCCCTTTACCAGTGAGTGGGCGAAACCCAGAGGGTGTTTCTATTTGAAATTCGAGGACGCTACTAGCTCCCCGAATTCGAGTGCGAATTACTCGATATGTTTGCTGATTACTTTGGAAAATAAAATCAACCCGAACTTCTTTGGCACCAGAATAAATAACATCATCTTCAGCACTGGCGCGGCTTTCACCCCAAATTGCCCAAGTGATTGCTTCTAAAAGAGAAGATTTACCCGCACCATTGGAACCAGAAATACAAGCCGTGTGCAAACCGCGAAAATCTAAAGTTGCATCACGGTAACTAAGGAAGTTTTTGAGGATAAGTTGTACTGGGATCATTCACGCTATGGCGCCACATCTACTTTTAATCATTAAGAGTACAGATGCACTGTTTGTTAGTTTAGCTATCTAGATATCAGGTTTCTAGTCTTGAAGACATCAAATTTACAAAAATTTACAATTTCATGATTGAGTTTTTCTTGTTGCATGAATAATTTTTGCTCTATTCAGAGAAAAATTAAACAGTCGTAGAGACTCCCCTTTATTTCCTGGCGCTGACGGAGAATAAAAAATGAAAAGAGATGGGGAGGATGAGGTGGATGACACAGATGAAGGAGATACTATTTTCGCATATTCTTTATTTCTAGATGCTATTTCTGAACGCAACTTAGTATGAGAGTCCTATTTGATTGCGTGAAAAAACTCGCCGTCAACTCGATTCCCTACCCCGTACAGACAGACAAGAGTTAATCGCGTCTTTAACTACTCCCCGACGGACTACTTGACCGAAGTATCAACAGTCCAATATATTTACCTAGAGCAATGAGAAAGTTCTGTATGCGATGGGGATAAATTGCCAATTTGGTAGTTAAAATCAGCACAAGTGTAGTGCTGAGATGATATCCTGGCGATCGCTTTGCTATTCTCCAAGTACTAAACCAACCACATCACCAGTAACGCTTTGCGTTTGCTTTTCGAGAAGTTGGTGAAGTTGCATTGCGATTAACATCCGAAATTTCAGATACTCAGGCAGTAACCCGATGATTGAAAAAACAGTAAAAGTGATAAAAGGCGAATTCTTGCCGGAGGGAGATTACGTTTCACCAGGATTTTCTATTATTCAGCCAGATTCATGTTTTCCTAATATGATTTTGGGAAATACATATGATAGTTTTTGGTTTTATCTGCGGCGGGATATTGCTCATAATTGGTACGTAGATCGACGACAGCAGGGTACAGGATTTGTCAGCAGGGATGAAGCTCATATTCTGTACAACACAGCCTTAAAATTTCAGGGGAAAAAAGCTTTAGAAATAGGTTGTTGGATGGGTTGGTCAGCTTGTCATTTAGCTTTAGGAGGAGTGCAGCTAGATGTTATCGATCCGATGCTATCCACAGAACTATTTTATGAAAGCGTCACAGATTCACTCAAGTCTGCGGGCGTCAAAGAATCCGTAAATCTCGTACCAGGATATAGCCCTCAAGCAGTAGAAGAATTAGCAAATAAATTTCAACGTAAATGGTCATTGATATTTATAGATGGTCATCACGAAGCACCAGCGCCAGTCAATGATGTAATGATTTGCGAACAATTTGCCGAACAAGATGCATTAATTTTATTTCACGATTTAGCTTCTCCCGATGTTGGTGAAGGATTGGACTACTTGAAAAACAAAGGCTGGAACACAATGGTGTATCAAACTATGCAAATCATGGGAGTTGCATGGCGCGGAAATGTTGAACCAGTAATACATCAACCAGATCCTGAAATTAACTGGCGCTTACCTCCACATTTACAAAAGTATTATGTTAGTGGTTCAATCCCAAATTTGACGGAAGATAAATCTGGAAAAATGCTCAAATCACTCCGACCAAATACTTTATTAAATCAAGCAAAGTTATTGTCGCTGTATAGTCACGTAGACCAATTATATTATTATCTTTCTTGGCTGCCACGAATGTTAACACAGGCGATCGCCAGAAAGAAATCTTAGAGAGCATTTATAAAGTAAATCTTAATTAGGGTGCGTTAAGCTAAAGCGCTAACGCACCGCCATACAAGATGGTGCGTTATATCAAGTTCGGATAATCACTTATTATTAAAATTTCTCCGCGTCAGAGCGTCCCCTTCCGCGTCAGTCCTAATGATAAGTCTTCACCCGAACATGATATTAGACTAAATAACTATTGTTATGTCAGCCGTGAAGCGCAGCAGTCAATAGAAGATACATTACTACTAGCGAGCGATCGCAGAGATTAAACAGCGCCAGCAGCAATCTGGAACACTCATCTAGCAGATAGTTTATTTTTATATTTCACAGATAATTCAACTGTGACATCAGTTGCTAAAACTACCAATTTAAGAATCGGCTTCCACTTGCTTTTTATCTAATGGTAAATTTTCAGGTAACTCCCAAGAACGCCCTTGACAATAAACATAACCATTCGCGATGGAAATACCAAACATTTGTCGCATGATTCTGGTTGCTTCTTTCCTCTCTCCATCTGTCAAGTAATCCTGACCTTTGAAACCTGCTCGATAATATCTAGGATTACCACCAGCTTCTACATAACGCTGCTTCCCAACCTCTAAAATTTCTTGGAACCTTGCATATTTTTGTTTTTGCTCTTCAGTCCAATTTGCCATAATTACAAGTCCCAACTAGTTGGAACAATATCACCATTTTGCAAAATCATAGCAATCGGCAAGACAGGGCTAGGCGTATTTATATACCAATTGCCACTATCTTCATCATAGAACGTATTACCGAGTAAATCTAGGGTAGTCAGTGCGTTAATAATTAAGTATTGTGCTTCACTCGGTTCCATCAGGAATTACTCTAAAAATTGGCTTTAGTAATTCTAAAGGAAAGAAAAAGTATTTCCCAAGTCCTATAGAACTACTATTTAATTTTTGAAAAAATACGTAGGGGAGCCAGTCACGTGGGCGGGTTTCCCCACTTGAGTGAACTAGCGTTGTGTTAGCGCCGAGAGTAAAATATCAAATCCAAGCATAATGGTGCTTTACGGATTTCATCCTAACGCACCCTACAGTAATGTCCAAGCTGTTGACCGTTGAGTGTTGGCTGTTAACAGTTGACAGTTAACAGCCAACACTGATATTTTTCACAACTCAAATAGGATTGCTATATAGTAATCGGCTTTGATTTTTGAACTTACTTGGTTTAGCAGATACAGACGCGATTAACCCTTGTCTATACAGGAATCGAGAAGAAGCTTTTCGAGTTAGAAAAAATCAAATACAAGTCTTATAGAATGGAAGTAATAGTTCGCAATGGCGTAAGTATGTGGACGTAAGCAATAAAACAAAGTCAGGAAACAATTAAACTAATTTGGCGTCATTAAGAGTATCTCACCTCCTATTTAGTAACGCACATTAGCATAATAAGAATCCTAGCGAGTGATATCTCCTAATAGGCTAGGTCTACGCACATACTCGAGTCAAATAAGTACTTTTGCCTTCGGAATATGCCTAAAGTCACGTTCAAGAATAGTCTGAAACAAACTCAGTAAACCGTCGTCATTACACACATAACATACATAAAGGTCAACTCACCTATGACTCGTCTACATCAATGGAAATCCGGAACTGCTGCACTCATGGCAATGGCCGTTACCACCAGCGTCATTACCCCCATGATTCCCTTTGCTCCTGCTAATGCACAATACAATGTTGGGCAATATGGAAACGTTACCATTCCTTCGGGAGTGAATCTTCCTGTTAACTACGAAAAAGAAACAATTACTATCGTTCCTGGGGAAAGTAAATCCATAACCTTGAGAATCGCGAATAACATTACTGACAGGAATAGAAACGTCTTGATTCCCGCTGGTACTAAAGTAATAGGACGCCTAGAACCTGTTGATCTGGATGGTTATTCACAAAATGATGATAACCAAGGAAAAGGCGTGCGGTTTGTAGCTCAAGAATTAGAATTTTCTAATGGTCGCCGTCAGTCAATTAATGCAACTTCTCGGACATACACCACAACTCAAAGAGTTAAACAAGGGCCTAGCACAGGTCAAGTGTTAACTGATGCAGGTATTGGTGCAGGTGCTGGTCTTTTGGGTTCACTAATTACTGGTAATAACAGAGTTGATGATTTAAAACCTGTGATTGGTGCGGCTGCGGGTGCAGGAGCAAGTGTCCTGTTACGGAAAAAAGAAACGAATGCGTTTGTTATCAAACCTGCACAAGATTTGAGACTGACACTGAATTCTAACTTAACCTTATACCGTTAATAGGTTTAACTTTATTCAAGTCGTGAATTTAATTATCACTCATAGGCGATCGCCACTTTAACTATAGTGTGCGATCGCCTTCATTTTGAACCCCAACAAATCTATTTTCGCGCAACTATTCCATCTCTGTATCGTCTTAAAGGGTATCTAGAGTTTTGCGAATCATTGCAGTATTCAGCGTCTAGAAGTAAAACAAGGTTTATATCTACTCATCAGATTTAGCTTGTGTACTTCACCTTCGTTGAAATGTGCTTTATCGAATAATGCTAATCGTTAAAAGGCTAATTACCCTATTATCTAGCTATTTTTGCAGCAGACATTTTTTGATTCTAGTCGTATTTTTGAATCAATATTGCTTACAAAAAAGCTCAATCAATGGGAACCTAAAACTTGAGAAAATGTCTAGATAATTAACAGTAGAAAACATAATTTTAATGGAGTAAAAAAGCAATGTTTACTTTAAATCGTTGGCAATCTGGAACAGCTGCACTCATGGCTTTAAGCGTTACAGTTGGAACTGTAGCACCCTTTGTGACAGCTGCACCTTCTTTTGCTCAAACTACTTTTTCTGATGTTTCATCTAATTATTGGGCAGCAAATTTTATTCAACAATTATCACAACGAGGTGTAATTGCCGGATTTCCTGATGGTACTTTCCGTCCTGAAGAAGCAGTAACACGCGCTCAATTTGCTGCTATGGTCAACAAAGCTTTCCAAAAAGCACAACAGCGATCGCCAATTAATTTTTCTGATGTGCCTAGCAATTATTGGGCATCTAAGTAAGTCGGCGGGAAAATTTATAAGTATGTAACGAAAATTTAACCAGAGCGG
>NZ_CAWUDO010000083.1:0-37710 GCF_963920935.1 Nostoc sp. CCY 9925
GCGATTAAGCTTCTTTAAGTATATATGTACTACATTTAGATGCGTTCGCCCTGGTTTATCCATGACATTCGTTGGTGGTGCCTCAGCAATTTGGCCTTCGTTTGGGGTCTTCTTAGCAGGAATGTTATTAGTAGGCTATCGAGTCTGGCCTATCTTATTTTTGAGTGATTTTGCTGTTAGTTATATTCTTTTTTTTAAAAACAATCTTATACTCAGTAGTATTATTCCTGCTATTAATTTAATTACTCCTTTTGTTGCAACTTTTTTGATTCAGAAGTTTATCAAGCGGCACAATTTCTTAGAGCGATCGCAAGATATTTTTAAATTTATAGTTTTAACTCTACCTAGTCCCCTCATCAGTTCCATACTAGCGGCGCTAACACTTTGTATCAGTGGTATTGCACCTTGGGCAGTATTTAGCAACGTTTGTCAAACTTGGCTGACATCAGACAGCACAGGCATTTTAGTTATTACACCTTTAATACTGGCATGGTTGCAAAAGTCGCCATCGCCAAGAAGCTTTCATCGGCGACAAATTCTCGAACTTATATTTGTCTTACTGTCAATAATGGGGATTGTTCGGGTTACCTTTTCAGGAGGATACCCAATTGAATATACGATCGTTCCGCCGTTAATTTGGGCTGCATTTCGATTTGAAGCGCGGATATCGACTTTAGCTGTACTCATTGTGTCAGCAATTGCAGTTTTTGGGACTGTTAATGGCTTCGGTTCATTTGCCAAACAACTATCACCCAATGAATCGCTTATTTTGCTGCAATCATTCATTTGTGTGATTGCTATTACTACCTTTGTGATTTCTGCCGTCACTCATGAAAACCAGAGATCGGCCGCGATCCTCCGGCAAGCCAATGATGAACTAGAGCGACGCGTTGAAGAACGAACGGCTGAACTCAAAGAAGCAAAAACTATTGCTGAAGTTGCTAATCAAGCCAAAAGTGAATTTCTCGCCAATATGAGCCATGAACTACGCACACCACTAAATGGCATACTAGGCTATACTCAAATCCTGCAAAGGACTGAACCCTTAACAGACAAAGGACAAAAAGGAATTGAAATCATCCATCAATGCGGCTTTCATTTATTAACTCTAATTAACGACGTGCTGGATTTGTCTAAAATCGAAGCCCGCAAAATGGAGTTGCATCCAATCGATTTCCATTTGCCCTCATTTTTAGAAGGAGTTGTCGAAATCTGTCGTATTAAAGCCGATCAAAAAGTCATTGCTTTCAATTATCAGCCCGACACTCAACTCCCTGTTGGTATCCATGCTGATGAAAAAAGACTGCGGCAAGTTCTGATTAATCTTTTAGGAAATGCTATCAAGTTTACAGATAAAGGAGGAGTAACTTTAAAAGTAGATGTCATTAGCCAAGAAACACAACTAATAACTAATTATAAAATTCGTTTTCAAGTGAAAGATACAGGGGTTGGGATGTCATCAGCGCAATTGCAGAAAATCTTCCTGCCCTTTGAACAAGTAGGAGATATAAAAAAACAGTCCCAAGGAACTGGATTAGGATTAGCTATTAGTCAAAAAATCGTCAATCTTATGGGCAGCACTTTAGAAGTTGAAAGTCAACCCGATCGCGGTAGTATTTTTCACTTTGAAGTGGAGTTCCCAGAAGCAAAACAATGGGCTGCAAATTCTAGGGTGATGCAACAAGGAGCTATCACAGGCTATCAGGGCGAACAACGTACTATTTTAGTAGTAGATGACAAGTGGGAAAACCGTTCGGTAGTTCTTAATTTATTAGAGCCGATAGGATTTAAATTAATCGAAGCTAGTAATGGACAAGAGGCGATCGATCGAGCTATTGCATCTCAACCTAATTTGATTATCACTGATTTAATTATGCCTGTAATGGATGGCTTTGAACTGATTCGGCAAATTAAGCAATCCGAGCGGTTCAAAAATGTAGCCATTATTGCTTCTTCTGCAAGTGTATTTGAAAACGACCAAAATCAGAGTTTAGATGTCGGTGCTATTGCTTTCTTGTCTAAGCCTGTTGTCGCTGACAGTTTACTAGAATTACTGCGATTACACCTAAATTTAGTATGGATTTATACACCAAAATCAGAAATTGTTGCAAATCAAAACCCAACTAATTTGCAGTCGAATTCTGAAAATATTTCTTTACCTTCTATTGAAATATTGACTCGCTTGTATGAGTTGGCGAAAGATGGCAATCTCGATGAAATATTGCAGGAAGTAAATGATTTGAAAAACGATCGTCTTATTTATTCTGATTTTGCTCAAAAAGTAATTAAACTTGCCGAAAATTTTCAAATCAAGAAATTGCGAGATGCATTAAAACAGTGGATAAATCAAGCCAAATAATTTGTTTGTATTCTATTTTAAACAGTGGTTTTTATCCTTTCTATAAAAAACTATTTTCGATCGATGAAAAACTTTGATTTTGTTTTAATTGTTGATGATAATCCCACTAATTTGTCAGTACTATCACAAGCGCTAAAAAGTGCAGGGTTTGCAGTTCGAGTTGCCGAAGATGGAGAAACTGCAATTGAAATGGTACAGCATAAACAACCTGCTCTAATTTTGTTAGATGTGCAAATGTCTGGAATAGATGGGTTTGAGACTTGCCAGAAACTCAAAGCTGATCCATTAACGCAAAACATCCCCATTATTTTTATGACTGCGTTAGCGGATACTGAAAATAAGATGAAAGGATTTTCGTTAGGAGCCGTTGATTACATTCCCAAACCTTTTGAACAAGCAGAAGTCATTGCCAGAGTGCGAATGCATTTACAACTCAAGCAATTGACCGACAATCTTGAACAAAGAGTGACAGATAGAACAGCAGCTTTGGAACAGGCACAAATGCAGCTGGTGCAACAAGAAAAGCTGTCTATGCTTGGTCAATTGGTAGCAGGGGTAGCACATGAAATGAATAATCCTATTAGCTGCATTATTAGCAATATTCATCCGGCACAAGAGTATGTTGCCGACCTCACCGAAATCTTGCAATTATGTCAGCAAAATTATTCCCAATTACCGCCTCTAATTCAAGACGCGATCGCACAAACAGATCTAGAGTTTATCTTAGAAGATTTACCAAAGCTCCTCAACTCGATGCAGGTTAGCACACAACGAATTAAGGATATATCCGTATCGCTGCGAAACTTTGCCCGCACTGACACTTCCGGAAAAATTAAGTTTGATGTCCATGAAGGACTTAACGATACATTATTAATTTTGCGGCATCGCCTCAAAGGAGTTGGACAGCGACCGGAAATTCAAATCATCAAAAAATACGCTTCCTTACCAAAAGTTGAGTGCTATCCGGGGCAACTCAATCAGGTGTTCATGAATATCTTAGCTAATGCCGTTGATGCTTTAGAAGACATTTGGCAGGAAGGAAAGCGAGTCAATGATTCCCTGACAATCAACATCTGTACCGAGGTGTGCAGCCCTAATTATGTCACAATTCGGATTTGTGATAATGGCATTGGTATGACAGAGGAAGTAAGACAACAGATTTTTAATTATCTATTCACCACGAAGACAGTTGGTAAAGGTACTGGACTGGGATTAGCGATCGCTAATCAAATTGTAGTAGAAAAGCACGGAGGAGCAATTCAAGTTAATTCCACACTCAATCAAGGAACTGAATTTGCGATCGTGTTACCTTTGCAATAACAACATGAGTTGGAACATAATGCTCCTCCAGCAGATTCAAAAAATAAACCTAATTCAAGGGCAATAAAAGTGTAAATTCTGCTCCCGATCCTAGTTCTGATATTACACTTAGTTCCCCTTTATGTTTCTCAATAATGGAATAGCTAATTGATAACCCCAAGCCCGTGCCTTTTGAATTGATTTGACGCTACAGCTTGTACCAATGTCATTCTATCGAGTCCCTGCTGATAGCCCCGGTGAGGCTTGCTTGTATTTCATCCTGTCTGAACTGAAGTTAGGTAAGCAAGCTACTGGGTATAAAACTGCTCAGAAGATTCTCAATCGGTTCAGTTGACCTGTTTGGGGAATTCGCCAACGGTATCCGTATCTCGGCTCAATACTGTTCAGCACTGTAATACTTAGATAAATTACTTATTAAATAGAACGCAACAAAACTGACATAAAGCATTTGTAGCTGGGTTAATAAAAATTAATTTAGATAAAGTGTAATAAATAGAGATGGAACACAGATTATTTGCATAGCATTAGATAACTTTGTTGTTTTTAATGCTAACTGAACTTATCTGAACATTAAATTTTCTCTATGTTCAGCACTTATTACTCAAGATTTTTTTAAATTGGAAATTAAATTCCTACGGTAATTACATAGAGGCTGGTTGATCTAGATTTCCAAAACAATAGTATATTAGCCGATTACAATCAAGTTTTATAACCAGTAAAATATAACAAATTAATCTATTACATGAATTTTGTAAGAGTATTTTAGTAAATGTAATTTTAGAAAATCTCATATTTATGTAAATAAAAAATCAACTGTTATACTCGAAATTAAAATACAATAATTTATTAATTTTTATATTTATAACATTTAAAAATACATTATCATATATTAACAATATAAATATTTAACCAGTTCAAAAATATTCTTTAAAAAAATAACTCAAATAGAAAACGATGGTTACAAGCTTTAAATATAATAATCTAAAAAAAATTTCTGACAGTCTAGAAACTGTTGTTTATAGAGCATACGATACTGCAAATCAGAAAAATGTTATTTTAAAAAGTCTTAAAAGTGAATATTCTAATCTTGAATATGTTACAGTATTTAAACATGAGTACCAAATTTCTAGCTCTATAGATTTGCCTGGTATTATCAAAGTATACAGATTAGAAAATTTTCAAAATTGTATTACTCTAGTTTTAGAGGATATTGAAGGGCAAAATCTAAAACAATATATAGATGATGTTAAACTTAATGTCATAGATTGCTTAAAAATAGCCATTCAACTTGCTGATATTATTGCCAGCTTACACGAAAAACATATTATTCATAAAGATATTAAACCACAAAATATAATTATTAATCCTAAACTAATGCAAGCTAAAATAACTGATTTTAGCATTGCATCACGTTTATCAAAAGAAAATGCAATTATCAGTAATCCGAATTTGCTCAAAGGCACACTTGCTTATATGTCTCCAGAGCAAACAGGGCGGATGAATAGGTCGATTGACTATCGTACAGACTTTTACTCTTTAGGCGTAACTTTCTACGAACTGTTCACCTCAAAGTTACCATTTTATTGCACCGATCCCTTAGAAATAATTCACGCTCATATTGCAAAACAACCTCTACCCCCTCATCAAGTTAACCCACAGATTCCAGAGGCATTATCTAATATAATAATCAAATTATTATCTAAAACTGCTGAAGAAAGATACCAAAGTGGCTTAGGGCTAAAAGCAGATTTAGAAACTTGTCTTAAACAGTTAATAACTAATGGCAAAATTGACAATTTTATTCCTGGCCAATTAGATAAATTTAGTCAGTTTACTATTCCTCAAAAACTGTATGGGCGCGAACAAGAAGTAGCATGTCTTATATCAGCTTTTGACCGAGTAAGCGCAGGAACAACCGAGATGATGTTAGTCTCTGGTTATGCAGGGATTGGTAAATCTTGCTTGGTTAATGAAATTCATAAACCCATTATCCGGCAACGCGGGTATTTTATATCTGGTAAATTCGATCAATTTAAGCGTAACGTTCCTTATGCAGGTTTAATTCAATCATTTCAGGAATTAACCCAACAATTATTAACAGAAAATTATGAAAAAATACTTATTTGGAAACAAAAACTTTTAAAAGCATTTGGCGACATTGGTCAAGTTATTATTGATGTTATTCCCGAAATTGAAAAAATAGTTGGTCAACAGCCATCTGTTCCACAGCTAGGAGCAACTGAATCACAAAATCGCTTTAATACGGTATTTCAAAAATTTATTCAGGTGTTTACTCAAAAAGAACACCCACTCGTTTTATTTTTAGATGATTTGCAATGGGCAGATTTAGCATCGCTAAAGTTGATTAAGATGCTGATGGTTGAACCTGGTAGCCAATATTTATTAATGATTGGAGCTTATCGAGATAATGAAATTATCTCGACTCATTATTTGTTTCAAACTTTAAATGAAATTCAACAATCAGGAACAGTCATAAACAATATCCTCTTACAACCTTTAAATCTTGGAAATGTTCATGAATTAATAGTTGATACCTTCCATATCACTACAGAAAAAACAAAAGCCTTAGCTAATTTAATTTTTAGCAAAACTCAAGGTAATCCTTTTTTCATCAACCAACTACTCCAAACAATGTATCAGGAAAAACTATTAAATTTTGATTTTAATAGTGGAGTATGGCAGTGGCAAATCAATCAAATCCAGACGGTTGGTATTACAGATTATGATGCCATAGAATTAATTGCGAGAAATATTAAAAAATTACCTAAAGAAACGCAAGAAGTTTTAAAATTATCTGCTTGTATAGGAAATCGCTTTAGTATAAATATTCTAGCAATTGTCAATGAAAAATCTCAGTCAGAAACCGCATCTGATTTATGGGAAGCACTGCAAGCAGGTTTAATTTTGCCACTAAGTGATAACTATAAAGCTCCGTTGTTTTTTGACGAAAGCACATATAGCTCTATAGCTTCCCAGAAATTAAAAGTTTCATATAAGTTTTTACACGATCGCATCCAGCAAGCAGCTTATTCCCTCATCCCAGAATCTCGAAGAAAACAAACTCACCTAAAAATTGGGCAACTATTATTAGATTCTTACCAAACAGAAGAGATTGAAGAAAAGATTTTTGATATTGTTAATCATCTAAATTTTGGTACTGAGTTTATTTGCGAACAGTCCAAAAAAGATAGACTAGCAAAATTAAATTTAATCGCTAGCCAAAAAGCAAAAGCAGCATCAGCATACGAAGCTGCTTTGAGTTATGCAACAGTCGGACTAGAATTGCTTAACTCATCAAGTTGGGAAAGTAACTACGACCTGATGCTGGCACTGCATCTAGAAAGCGTAGAATTACAATACCTAAATGCTAACTTTAAACGCGCAGCCATCTTAACTGAAACAGTTTTAGAAAAAGCCACTAATCTGCTGGATCTAGTCAAAGCTTATCAATTACAGATCCAGTTTTACAGCGGTTTTCAGTTGAGTAGACTACAGATAAGGGTAAAATAGAGACGCAATAAAAATACTTGCTCGTAAATGCCTGCCCCCTACTCAACGGATCTACGCCAACGTGTGGTTGATGCTCATCAAGCAAAACTTGGGTCACAAAGACAACTAGCTGACCGCTTTCAAGTTAGCTTATCGTTTGTTCAACGACTTATACGTAGTCATAAAAAGACAGGAAAAGTAAATGCCTTGGCTCACGCAGGTGGAGCGAACGCTAAAATAAAAATTGAAAACTTACCTGCTGTGCAGCAGTTAGTAGATGAACAGCCGGATGCCATACTCTCGGAATTATGTGAGCGTTTAGCCGAACGCAGTGGCATCAGTGTAAGCATATCAACTATGCACCGTGCAGTTCAACGGTTAGAATTGACCAATAAAAAAAACTTTGTATGCCAGTGAGCAAGACAGCCCACGAATCAAACAGATGCGTTTTGATTATCGGGATTGGGTTTTGAGCGTTGACCCTCACAATTTAATATTTATAGACGAGTCAGGTCTGAACTTGGGAATGACTCGAAACTATGGTCGCGCACCACGTGGAGAACGCTTATACGACTCTTGCCCTAAGAATCGAGGACAAAATATATCATTGATCGGGGCACTGAGTATGGATGGACTAATTGCTAGTATGAGTATTCCCGGTAGTGTGAACACAGACGTGTTTTTGACCTACGTTCAGGAGATTCTTGTACCTCAGCTGTGGGTGGGAGCATTCGTGCTCATGGATAATTTATCGGTACATCACGCACAGGTAATTCAAGATGCTATTGAATCTGTTGGTGCAAAATTAGTTTTTTTACCTCCTTATTCACCCGATTTGTCTCCAATCGAATTATGTTGGTCAAAAATCAAGCAATGTTTGCGTACAACAAAAGCTCGAACCAAAGAAGCGCTTAATCAGGTATCAATACCGTTGCCAAAAAAAGAGTATGAAGAGAGAGGGCGCTCTGTAGTAGAGTTGTTGTCTTCCCAAACGACGACTCAAAAGCCACAATTCGCCCATGTTCGATATCCTATCACTGTTACAATGCCTTCTACCGCAGATCAACGCGACGACGATGCGCCGAATGAACCAGATGATCATGGCCATGTTAGCAATGAGCGGTCGAGTCACTATATTGGGAATCTCCCGTTGGGCAGGCATTGGTGGTAGTTATCGAACGATGTTGCGGTTTTTTCATACAGTAATCCCTTGGGCGACGTTGTTTTGGCTATTTTTCCGCAAGCATTTGTTTCGAGCAAATGAGGTATATTTGCTTGCAGGAGACGAAGTTGTAGTCAGCAAATCAGGGAAACATACTTATGGGTTGGATAGATTCTTTTCCAGCCTAGTAAGTAAACCAATATTAGGACTATCTTTCTTTACATTATCATTAGTAAGTGTTGAACAAAGACACTCATTTCCGATTCAAATAGAACAGGTGATAAGGAGCGATATAGAAAAAAGTAGTGTATCGCCAAGACCAGAAATAAAAGCCAAAGAAAAACGTGGACGTGGACGACCAAAAGGAAGTAAAAACAAAAACAAGACCGAAGTAATTCTCACATCTGAATTATTAAGAATTAAGAAGATGATTAATGAGGTAATGAAGTTGATAGCTAACTTTATCCCACTCACTTACTTAGTCTTAGATGGTCATTTTGGAAATAATAATGCTTTGCAGATGGCTCGACAGGCCAACTTGCATATAATTTCCAAGTTACGCCAGGATTCAGCATTATACATACCTTACCAAAATCCTGACCCCAATCATCGTTCACACCGTAAATACGGAGATAAACTAGACTGGCGTAATATTTCTGATGAATATTTGCGTCAAAGTATTATTGAAGAGGATATCCAAACCGATACTTACCAAGCTAGTTTACTGCACAAAGAATTTGCCCAGCCTCTGAATGTAGTTATTTTGGTGAAAACCAATCTCAAAACTAATGCTTGCAGTCACGTCATTCTTTTTTCTAGTGACCTAAAATTGTCATCTGAGAAAATAATTGACTACTACAAACTGCGCTTTCAAATCGAGTTTAACTTCCGTGATGCCAAGCAATTTTGGGGATTGGAAGACTTTATGAACATCGGTCAAACTGCGGTGACTAATGCTGCTAATCTAGCATTCTTTATGGTTAATTTATCTCATCATCTTCTCGCTGATTTCCGCATCCTTAATCCCGACTCCGGCATTATTGACCTTAAGGCTCATTATCGTGGCTTTCGATATGTCCATGAAATCTTAAAAATGCTTCCAGAAATCCCTGAGCCTATTTTATTAACCCAGATTTTTGCCAAGCTTACTTCTTTAGGACGTATCCATAACGTTTCTACAGGCGTTGAACCCTCTTAATTTGGCAGAGGTATTGGTTCTACTACCCCATTTAACGTTCTTATATGTCGAGGATTATTGTATTCATTCCACATTGCTTGACCGCACGAAGGACATTTTTTTTGAACACAATCGAGTACTTCAAACGATGTTGCCTCTGGTTTTAGACTTTTTCTTGCCAAGTTTTTGCACTATTATTTCGCTACAAGGTCAAGATTACAGGATTTCCGCTCTTCTCTAGTAAGTTTTGCCACGCTAGGAATTACTAAATAAGATGCGTTCGCCCCGGCCTTTCTTCTAACTCAGGAAAAAATGGGCGAACCGGGAGTAATTAGAGTCCAGGATCGAGGAATTTAATGACTTGCAGCGACAATAGCTGCTTTCAATTGCTCAATGTTCCAGCGTCCGGAATACTGAATTGCATTGATAAACAGGGCTGGGGCAGCCGTTACTCCACTTTGTAATCCACTTTCAATATCTTCATTGATGCGAGCAACATGCACTTGTCTGTACAGATCTCGAACAAACTGAGTGACATCAAGCTCTAAATTGTCAGCATATTCCGCTAGATAGCCATCTCCCAGCTCTTGCTGATGGGCGAACAAAATGTCATGCATCTGCCAGAATTGTCCCTGCGCTGCCGCTGCTTCTGCTGCCGCTGCTGCCTTTTGAGCTTGAGGATGAATTTGAGGCTGAGGAAAATGCCTGTACACAAAGCAGAGATCGTTTTGATCGGATGTGTTGAGCTGTTCTTGCACCGCTCGAATTAAGGTATGAAGTTCTCCACATCGAGGACACTGATAATCCCCATACTCAACAAGCACAACTTTGGCATTCAGCGATCCTTGGCGACGATCTCGCTGGGATGGTAGTACAGCTAATTGATTGCGATAAGCCGGAGGACTTCGGCGTGAGCGCTCAGTCGAACGCTTGACGCTGTGCGTATCACCAGTTGGTTGGGCAGAAATATCGTCACTCATTCTAAACCTCGACGAAAAAAGCATTCACTGTACAAGTGGCACTGTGAAATTTCCTTTTGTCAATCCTGACTAACATCTATATGACTTAATATATCGAGTCAGTTTCAAGCTGTCATCAATTCTGAGTCCATATTTTAAGTAGCAAAAAGATCGCCTCTGAGCGATCTGAAGTACTAAGATTCAACTGTACTTAAGTTGAGATTTATTCTAACTTAAGTTGGAATAATGAGATTAAAGGCTAGCAATTCCTCGCTTTAAAGCAATAATGGTTGCCTGGGTGCGATCTTTAGCCCCTAACTTGCTTAAAATCCGGTTGATATTAGATTTGACCGTGCTTTCGCTAACATTCAAAGTAGTACCAATCTCCAGGTTGCTCATGCCCTGTGCCACCAATTGAAGCACCTCTAACTCACGCTGGCTCAATTCTGGATGATTCATGCGCTGTACTAATTTGGCAGCAACATGCGGTGGAATATATTGTTGCCCTTCATGAATGGTACGAATAGCGGTTCGCAATTCGCAAGGTCTACAGTCTTTAAGCAGATATCCCTTTGCCCCTGCCCGTAGCCCTTGATAAATATCCTCATCTCCGTCATAAGTTGTCAATACCATGATGCGAGCTGTTTCAAATTCCGCGCAAATCGTAATAATCGCTTCAACGCCTCCCATTTGGGGCATTCGTAAGTCCATGAGGGTGACATCGGGTTGCGTTTGGCGGAATAATGCGATCCCCTCAATCCCGTCTTTGGCTTGACCGACAACAGCCATATCAGATTCTTCATTGATGATAGCTGCTAATCCTTGCTGGACGATGGCATGATCTTCAACAATCAGAATGCGAATGACTAAACTCATGACAGCTTACTCCCGATTCACGATGACAACAATTTCTGTACCTTGACCAGGCTGACTGTTGACGTTCAGTTCACCGCCAATACGCTCTGCCCGTTCGCTCATCCCCAATAAGCCAAATCCTTGATTCATCATGATTTGGTTAGTGTCAAATCCCTGCCCGTTGTCTCTAATTCGCAAACAGCACTGCATTTGCTCGTATACTAATTCAACTTGAATCTCTGTGGCATGGGCATATTTAATCGCATTGGTTAAGGCTTCTTGTCCAATGCGTAGTAGATTATTCTCCACATCAGGTGATAAAGAGTAGGCTGTACCGATGACTTCACAGGTAATATGGCTATCGGTGGAAGATTCCATTTGCGTGGTTAGGTGTGTGAGGGCACTCAATAAGTCTCCCTCCTCTAACAGTTTAGGTCGCAACGCCGCCACCGATCGCCGCGCTTCAGTCAGTCCAGTGCGGGCTAATTCATCCACCGTTTCCATGTGTGCCTGAGCCGTCTGTGGTTTCTTTGTCATTAGCTCTATCGCTGTGCCGTTATGCAACACAATGCCTGTAAAGGCTTGCGCTAACGTATCGTGAATTTCCCGTGCCATCCGGTTGCGTTCTTCCAAAATCGAAGCTTCCTCGGCACATTTGCGATCGCTAATATCAGTAATCACACCTTCCATATATCCATCGGTTGCATTCAGATGAAAAGAGTTAAGCCCCCAAAACGCTGTGCCGTCTCGTTTTCGCATTTGAATTTCAACGTTTTGCAGGTTACCATCACGCTTCAGCAACTCAACGAAATGTTGGTGATCCCTGAGATTTACAAAAAAGTCTGGGGAATGTACGATCCCAATCATCTCATCGGGTGAATTAAAGCCAAACAACTCTGCAATGCGTTGATTCGCATCGAGAGCTAATCCATCCGAGAGGCGCGATCGAAAGATGCCGACCTGTGAGTTTTCAAAGATGTTGCGGAACTTCGTTTCACTGCGCTGTAGGGCTTTTTCTGCTTGTTTGCGCTGGGTGATGTCATTGCCAACCGATAAAATTTCAACTAAATCTCCCTGTTCATCCAAAATGGCTTGATTTGACCAGGCAACCCAAACCCGTCTGCCGTCTCGGCACTGGTTTTCATTCTCCATTTGCTGGTAAGAGGTAGGGTCGAGACGATTGTAATATACATTGTGGATGAATTGTTTAAGATTGCGCCCAGAGGTTTCGATTTCTGGAAGGATTGTTTCGAGTAAGGTACGCCCTAAAATCTGATGTTCCTCATAGCCAAAAAATCTCAGCCCGTAATCATTCAGGTATTGAATCCGTCCTTGTGCATCACAGCGAAGAATGATTGAGTTTGCGGTTTGAACTAAGTTGCGATAATTCGCTTCACTTTTCTGTAACGCTGCTGTTCGTTCGGCGACCTGTTGCTCTAAAGTCCGGTTATAGTCAGCTAGGAGTTTCTCGGCTTGTTTGCGTTCGGTAATGTCTTGAAAGGTGGCGATCGCATAGACTACATTGCCTTGTTCGTCATAAACTGGAGTTCCCCACACCTCGACTGGAATTTTGGCGTTGTCGGAGCGAATTTCTACGTCATCAACCTTAGTACGTTCGCCGCTCAATGCGCGCACAATCGGCATTTTCTCAGTCGGATAGGGTCGAGCTGTTCCCGCTAAATAAATTTGATAAACTTCTGCAAGTCGATCCGGTGTCACTGTAGAATCGATTCCTTTACCCAATAGCTGAATTGCCCGTTGATTGGAGTAGTATGGGTGACCTACCGCATCTACAACTCCAATTCCCACTGGCACAGCTTCGAGAAATTGAGTCATCTTGCTTTCGCTAGCACGCAGCTTTGAGTAGAGTTTAGCATTTTCGATCGCGATCGCTGCCTGAGTCGATAATAAATGCAAAACTTGCGATCGCTCTGGTGTAAATGCTCCGACTGCTAATTGATTTTCTAAATACAACACGCCGACTAATTTAGCTTGATTGAGTAGCGGTAAACAGAAAATAGATTTAGTTTTATTTTGTTGAATATATGGATCTTTGATAAAAACACCTTCACCAATTGCGTCGTTTAAGATAACAGTTTCATGAGTACGAATGACATAATTAATAATTGATTCAGGCAGGCGATTTATAATCGGAACGGATTGCAGTACTTGTGTAGTATGGACATTCTCATCATCACTATCATTTAGTTGACCAGTCGCTTCAATTACCCATTCTCCTGCGTTTTCCAAAATTAGAAATCCGGTTTGAGCGCCAGCATTCTCAATTAATATCTGCATTAAGGAACGAAGCAACTGCTCTAATTCAATTTCACGAGAAATCGCCTGGGATGCTTTCATTACCGCTGCTAAATCTAAAGCGATGTTCGAGGTATTAGAGCTAGTTTTAGAAGTAGTGGGGGTTGATGTAGTATCTACCCTAGACGACTGAGAGAAAAATTGCGGATAGCGAGTCTCTAAGTCTTTAACTTTAGCGGTTGCACCCCATAATTGATAGTAATAACGAGCTTCCTGCATATAAGCTTTAGCACTTAATTCTTTAGCGCGATCGCAATAAAATTTAGCTGCAAGTTCGTAAGCTAGAGCCGCTTCGTTAAGATATTCGTGTTCTTTGGCGAGGGCAATAGCGCGATCGTAGCAATCCATTGCTTCAAGATTTTTGCCTAAAACTCGATATATTTCTGCTTCTACTAAATAATATTTGTGCCAAAGATTTACTGGAGAATGATGCGCCCATTTTTTTATCTTTTTCTGATTTTTATTGACTTGGTTCAGACATCGCTTTTGTTGCGATCGAGGACTATGAGAATATAAAGCAAGCCCTGCCAGAGAATCATAAAAATAAAAGTAGGTTAAGGCAAAGGTTGCAACGATACCGTCTAGATAAGTCTGTGCTTTCGAGGCATTAAATACTGCTTCAGAGTACTGCCCAAATAAATAACAGAGTATTAACTTATTTAAGTACAGCCCAACAATTGAAGTGCGATCGCCCCTTTGGATGAGACTGGGCAACAATATCTGCTCGTTATAAACATTTCCTATCAAATTACAAGGGTGTTCTGCTCGATCTAATAAATTAAGGACGGCTTGATGAAACGATTGAAACAAAAGCAGAGTTTGCTCTTGTTTCAACTGTCTGAGCGTTTCCTCATAAATCGTCATTTCAGACTCTAGTTCTGACAATTCCTTACCAATAAAGTATGAATGATAGCAATAGACATGAGCCGCCACCGCCGCAAACTCTAAATCTCCAGTTTCCAGCCCGCTCTTGTATGCTTGTAACAGAGGCGATAATGTTTCTTTTACAGGTACTTTCCAATGACTAATTAAAGCATTAACTATAAATAGTATTTTAGCGGTGAATTCTTTGGTACTGAGTTGCTCTAGTAGTTGCAACGCCAATTGCCCGAATTCGTAGCCAGATTCAATATCTCCAAACACCCCGCACAGAATGATTCCATAGCCAGCATAAGCAGCAATAGACACGGGACTATTACCGTATTTGACAGATAAAATAATTTGCTCGAACGTAATTAATGAGAAGAGGTGAGGATCGGTATAGTACGCAGAGGTTCCTATGCCTTCTAAAATAGATAGAGCAGCTATTTTGTCAGGCTGGGTCATTTGAGGCAAACTGGCTAAGTCTGAAATTTGTTTTCCCACCAAAACCAATTTAATTTTCAGCAATCCCATCAGTACATGAAAAATGGTTGGTTGTTCGGGCAATTTCAGTTTCAACTGCCGTAGCATGAGCATTCCGATGTCCAATGCTTGCTTTAGCTTAGTTTGAGCAAGTAAAGCTACGATCTTTACTTCTGTTATTTTGACTCGATCCAAGATGGTTTTGGAACGTTCCAGCACAATTTGAACCAATCTTTCCATCTGCTCGAAATTGCCCAAAAGATAAGCTGTTTCTGCTGCTGTTTCATATATAGCTAAGGTTAATTGATACTGCGTTTGCCAACTAGAAGACTCTAGTAATCCCATGCCAATTTCGAGGTAATTTAGGGCAGGTTTATAGGCTGCTGAGGCTTTGGCTTTTTTACCTGCCATTAAATTCAATCTGGCAATTTCAGTTCGTTTGGCTTCGTTAGCAACAAACTCAACCCCATAATTGAGATGATCGACAATTTCAAATAGCCTGTTTGTTAGTTGCTCTGGTAAAGTTTTTGAGAGTAAATTGCGACCGATTTGGAGATGCACGGCTTGTTTTTGAGATTCGTCAATTAAAGCATAAGCAGCTTGCTGAACGCGATCGTGCAAAAATTTATAATCTTGAACTAACAAGTTTTCATCTAATTCAGATATAGGTTGAATGAATCCAGCTTGGATGGCTGCTAGTAAATCTAGAGAAATTGCTTTCGGCGATTTTTCACAAGCGATCGCTAAAGTTTCTAAATTAAATTCAGAGCCAACACAAGCGGCTAAGCGAAGTATTTGCCGTATTTCTTCTGGCAGTTTCTTCAGCTTTAAAAGCAGCAAATCCACTACATTATCAGCAATATCTTGGGCTTCAATCTGAGCAATGTCCCACTGCCAACTTAACTGTTTAGTATCAAATGTCAATAGATTTTCGCTATAGAGCACTCGCAAAAATTCATTGACATAGAAGGGATTACCCTCAGTTTTTCGTAATACTAATTGGGCTAGAGAACGCACTGTGTCAATATTGCGATGTAGCGTATCGGCAATCAATTGACTTAACGGTTCTAGCGTTAAGGGTGCTAAAGTAATCTCCTGAAACACTGCCCCTTGTTTTCGCAGTTTCTCTAACGTCAATACCAATGGATGCGTTGGAGTTACTTCATTATCTCGATAGGCTCCAATCAAAAATAGATATTGGTTTTGCTCGTCGAGTAATATTAACTCGATTAACTTCAGCGTTGCGGAGTCAATCCACTGTAAATCGTCTAAGAAGATTGCCAGGCGATGTTCTTTTGAACAAAACACCCGCAAAAAATTTTGAAAGACGAGATTGAAGCGATTTTGAGCTTGGGTTGCTCCGACAGAGGGTACGGGCGGCTGCTTGCCAATAATTAATTCAACTTCGGGGATGACATCAATTATAATTTTTCCGTTGCTTCCCAATGCCGTAAGCAAACGCGATCGGCACTGTTGCAACTGCTCGTCTGGTTCCCCGAGTAGTTGCTGTACCAATTTTTGCAGGGCATGGGCGATCGCGCTGTAGGGAATATTTCGCTCGAATTGGTCAAACTTACCCCAAATAAAATAGCCGTGCTTTGCCGTGATGGGTTTGTAAAGTTCCTGCACCAATGCTGATTTGCCAATTCCAGCGTAACCAGAAACCAACATCATTTCGACGTTGAATTGAGCATTTTCTCGCTCTTTCCTTGCGGCTACTCTGTCAAATGTCGCTAATAATGCTTCAATTTGGGCTTCTCGTCCGTACAGTTTTTGAGGAATTTGAAATTGCTGGGAAATATCTTGAAGACCTAATTGAATGCGATCGATTTGACCAATTTCTGCTAATAGCTGGGCGCAGCATTCTAAATCCGCTTTGATGCCCCAAGCACTCTGATAGCGATCTTCCGCATTTTTCGCCATCAGCTTCAAAATTATGTCGGAAACAGGTTTGGGAATCTTTGAATTCAGTTCGTGCGGGGGAACAGGTGTTTTGGCAATATGGCAATGAACTAGTTCTAGGATGTCGCTGGTGGGAAACGGCAACTTTCCGGTCAAAAGTTCGTAAAATGTTGCACCTAGCGAGTAAAAATCGCTGCGGTAGTCGAGCATCCGGTTCATGCGCCCGGTTTGCTCTGGAGATAAGTAGGCAAGGGTTCCTTCTAGAAGATGAAGACTTTTAAATGTTGGATTGGTGCGGCTGAATCGAGTGGCAATACCAAAATCAATCATTTTGACAACGCCAGTATTTGGATTCAGGACGATGTTACTAGGATTGATATCTTTATGAATGATGTTAGCAGCATGGATTCTGCCCAGAATCTCTGTAATGGCGATCGCCAGCCCAAGAAAATTCGATAAGGGCATAGGGTAGAAGTCGGATTGTTGCTGCCGCAAGCGTTCTAAAGACTCGCCGCCAAAATCTTCTAGAAGGATAACGAGCGTGCGTTGATAGTCCTGCTGGCTGTATGCCTTAACTACACCTTCGATGTTGAGGGAATGGGTAATTTCATATTCCTGCTTGTAGCGAGTTAATTCTTGGGGAGAGGGATAATCTTGCTTGAGGACTTTAGCAACAACTGCACAGTTATCTTGCTCTCTAATACCCCGATACACTAGAGTTGCTGGACTTTCATAGATTTTGCTTAAGATGACAACTCCAGGTAGGGTAATCATTCAGCTTTCTCCCAATGAGTGTAATTAACAACTCTAATTTAAGGAGCTGATTCGTAAAAAAAATCTTAAGGGTACTCAACTCATTATTAGGTCTAAGTTTCAGCGAACAAGTGCTGTATTGAGTTAAATTACTGAAACCCTTATTAAGGGACTTCCAAATAAAAAAATATCCTATTTCTTGGAGTTACCTAAGTAAGTACTTTACTTGAGTTTACAAATTAGCTCTAATAGACTTCCTCTTGTTAAGAGGAACTGTTAGTATATTGTTAATATTATGTTGTTTAACACATTACCATTTTGTATATTAACTTGTTTATCTATCCACAGGAATAAATTAAGTTAATTTTATTAGTAATTGGTTATACAAATACTCACCGTTCGCGTAATAGAATTTCAGTAGACCGAAAAGTTTTGCGATCGCTAAAAAATAGTAGTTTACGATACCATTTTTGGCGGAATATAACAAAGCTGGGGACTTCCAAGGAATAAAATCACCATTTGCAATAATGATAATCATTCTGAGAGAGGAAGGAGAAGCAGCCGTCGGCTGCTTCTCCTTCCTCCCTTTTGTAGTAAATTCAATTTGGAGTGAAATTTTTGGGTGCTGGGAGTGTTGATAGAATTAACTGATTCAGTCAAAAAATTGTTTAACGAAACAGCAAGCCAACTCAAAGGAGCAGCACGACGGCAGTTTCAAGCACAAGTTGTGATGGCAGGGCGGCCGTCGGCAGCCCTTCGCCCCCCTTGGAATGATTATCATTATTGATAATGGCATAATTTATTTTCTGGAACTCCCTTAGCGAACTGCCAATTTTCATCAACGATAACTCTTGCCCCTCTCTCAATGAAATCCGCAGTCAAGTCCAGAGGGTTTCATCGCATTACGGTGGTATTGGGCTTGTGGTTGTGGATTATTTACAGCTGATGGCTGAAGGTACTGATTCTAGAAACAACATGACCGAGCGGATTGGCGAAATCAGCCGGGGGCTAAAGAAACTCGCCAAGGATTTGGATGTGCCTGTGCTGGCTCTATCGCAGTTGAGCCGTGAAGTTGAACATCGCAATGACAAACGTCCTGTACTGAGCGATCTGCGGTCAAGTGGTGCTGTTGAGCAAGACAGCGATGTTGTGATTATGCTTTACCGTGAGGAGATGCACAATCCTGATACACCTGAGCGTGGCATTGCTGAGTTAATTATTCGTAAGCAACGCAATGGCCCAACTGGTACGGTCAAGCTTTTATTTGATGATCAGTTTACCTCCTTCAAGAATCTGTCTCGTGGTTGGGGGTTTTAAGGCTGGGGATTTATTTTTATGAATCTCCATTACCCTCAAACAGATGCTCGAATTTTTACGCCAAGCAGTAGACCGCAACTATGGGGTAGCCTGCGAAGTTTATTTACCGTCCGGCTGATTTTAGTTAGTTTTTGAGGCTTATTAATAACCTAAACTTATCATTATTCCAGAGCAATTAGCTTTTACACTTTTCTCTAAAAACGGTATCACACGCTACTAATTTTTGATGTTGGCAAAACTTTTCGGTCTACTGACCGTGTAAAATTTAGCTCTAATTCTTAGGCTTAATTTTTCGTTACATACTTATAAAATTTCTCCACACCTTACATACCACTTTGTCAATATTTAGATGCATTCGCCCTGGGATTCCGACCTCTCCCAACAAGCAGCCACTGAACTTTGAGTTAGGATTTCTACTCTAGAATTGGTTCAGGGATAGTTTCAATCAAACATTCTTGTTTATAAACAGACGCAATTTGCCGATAAACTTTTTGCTCATCCTCTGGTAATTTGGTTATTCTTTCTCGGAAAATAGACTTATATCGATCTATTTCCGTTTGTAAGTAATCAGGCGCTTTTTTTCCATAAAGCCTGACAAACATACGATAAGTATTGTAGTGGTCTTTATCAACATCATCTTTGTAAGAATTAATGTCATCAAATATGTCAGCCAGTACTTCCAGGGGCCACATGAGATCGAAGACATTTTTATGATATGGTTTTTTAGCTATTTCCAATAAAATTATGTGCAAAGTACGTGTATCAGAAGTTCGTAGTTCTACTGATTTAATAATATCTGAGTAGGTTACTAAGTTCTGGGACATTAAGTAATTTTCTAATTCGTAATATTCTCCCAATTTCTCTAACTCTTTTTCAATTGATGGCTGGTATAAGTTGCATTCTTTCAGCAAACTAATAATCTTAGAAAACCTCTGAATCCAAGGTTTTTCTTGCCGAGCAAACAATTTTTCAGATTGACTCAATTCAACCGCTTCATCAGCTTGATATATTAAAGCTTCTACAAAACCTAAAACTGGATAAAAAGTAAAAAAATCCTTATGGGTTAACCCGTATACTGGGAAATAATAAGAAAGAATTGCATTTAGAACTCGTCTCGATTTGTACATACCCCAATAAGAAACACAGGGTTGCATGATAATACTGTTCATTTGGTTATTCATAATTTATTTACCCAGGAAAAGTTTGGACAATTTTTTCAGACAAAAGCTATTCTTACCTTACTGAAATCGGCTCATCAACAAAAAGACTCAACAGATGAATTGACACGCTTTAACTGCAAAACTTTTTTAATTGTATCTTCTACTGTTTTACTAGGTGTAGATGCGCCAGCAGTAATTCCTACCACAATTGAACCATCTGGCAACCAATTTTCAGTTACTGTTAAATCTTGATGTAGTAGTTTGTGTTCGATGCGATTATCTAAGCTAATTCGCTCGGCGGTATCGATATGATAAGCAGGAATACCTCGATTGAGTGCAATTTCGTACAAGTGAGTTGTATTGGAAGAATTAAAACCACCAATCACAATTATCAAATCTAGTTTTTCGTCTACTAATTTGAACATTGCGTCTTGACGTTCCTGGGTAGCTTCGCAGATGGTGTTAAAGCTAATAAAGTGCTGATTCAGCTTCAAAGGTCCATATTTTCTCATCATCGTGCGCTCAAATAGCTTACCAATCTGCTCAGTCTCTGTTTTAAGCATTGTGGTTTGATTGGCAATACCTAGCTGTTCTAAATCGGTATCAGGATTGAAGCCAAAAGAACAAGCTTTGTTGAATTTGGCTATAAATTCATCATGATTTCCACCGTTCAGGATGTAGTTGCAGACATACTCAGCTTCTGCCAAATTCAGCACTATTAAGTACTTGTTAGCAAATGAACTAGTGTTAATAGTTTCATCATGGTTGTACTTGCCGTGGATGATTGAAGTAAAATTGCCTTTTTTGTGCTTTTCTACTGTATTCCATACCTTAGAAATCCAGGGGCAAGTCGTGTCTACAATTGTGCAACCTTTGTGATGAAAAAATTGCATTTCTTGTAAGCTGACACCAAAAGCTGGCAGAATTACTACGTCTTCCTTTGCTACAACTGATAAGTCTTTCTGGTTATTCTTTACAGGAATGAATTCCACTTGTATATCCAGTAGATTCTGATTTACTAAGGGATTGTGAATAATTTCATTGGTAATCCAAACCCGTTTGTCAGGAAAATGCTGGCGAGTTTCATAAGCCATAGTCACTGCTCGCTCTACACCCCAACAAAAGCTAAAAGCCTCTGCTAGCAGGATTGTAACTTCACCTTGTTGCAGCCTGAAGTTATTGTGACGGATTTGTTGAATAAAGCTGCTTTGATACTCTGACTGTAAGAAATTTGCAGCCTCGTCTTGCCGACCAAATCCTGTACGATGGTATGATTCAGAACTATGAAATGATTTTCTCAAGTTTTTAGTGTCCATAAATCTTTCTTGGGAAGATTACTTATGCTAATTTTGTTTGTTTGCCAGTCAGAAAGTAAGTTAAAATATCGTTCTAGCGTTTTGCTTTTTTATCAAAACAGAATAAAGACGTCAGTCGTCAGAATTCAGTTGGGTCAGCATTTCGTGTAATGAAAAAGTAAAAAAGCTTTGTATTCGATCCACAATTTGTAGACTGGTTAAGCCTAGTTGTGCCTTAGACTCATTTGGACTTGCATGTTCAACTAAGCGATCAGGTACTCCAATCTGCAACACTGGCACTACTACACCATGTTCTAACAATGCTTCTACGATCGCACTACCAAAGCCTCCCATCACACAACCCTCCTCTAGACTGACGACGCGAGGAATTTGTTTGACTAAAGGGACAATCAAATCAGTATCTAGAGGCTTAACAAAACGTGCATTCACTACAGTTGCTTCAATTCCATGCTCGCTCAAAATCTCAGCAGCTTGCATAGCTGAATAAACCATTGAGCCATAGCCCACCATCACTACATCGTCACCGTGTCGCAAAATTTCACTTTTACCAATAGGTAGAGGTTGCCACCCTTCTTCTATCAAGGGTAAGCCGTAGCCATTACCGCGCGGATACCGCATGGCAATCGGGCCATCTGTATATTGGATGCCAGTAGCTAGCATCTGCTGGAGTTCGACTTCATCTTTAGGAGCCATCAAAACTATATTAGGAAGGCAACGTAAATATGCAATATCGTACATTCCTTGATGAGTAGGGCCATCAGCACCGACAATTCCCGCTCTATCCATGCAGAAGAAAACAGGTAATTTTTGAATGCAAATATCGTGAACGATTTGGTCGTAAGCACGTTGCAAAAAACTAGAATAGATAGCGACAACAGGGCGCATTCCCTCACAGGCTAGTCCAGCAGCAAGGGTGACTGCGTGTTGTTCGGCAATGCCGACATCAATGTACTGATGAGGTAGTTTGGCTTGTAGTTTATCTAACCCAGTCCCTGTTGCCATCGCTGCTGTAATACCAATAATATTGGAGTTTTTTTCGGCAATTTTTACCAAAGTGTCAGCAAATACTGTGGAATAAGCAAGGCCTTTCGGTTGACTGGAAGGTTTGACTTTACCGCTAACAAGGTCAAAGGGGCTTTGAGCATGGTAAGCTACTTGGTCTTTTTCCGCGATTTTATACCCTTTGCCCTTTATCGTTGCCACATGCACTAATACTGGCCCACTTATTTGATGTGCTTGTTCAAAAGTCGCAATCAATTCCTCCAAATTATGACCATCTATCGGTCCAATGTAAGTAAAGCCTAACTCCTCAAATACAGATCCTACTTTTGTCATCGTCAAAAACTTCATCCCATTTTTCAGGCTTTTTAGCTCTGAAGAAGGAGAATCACCAACCAAGGGTATTTGTTTAACTTGTTCTTTAAGATTCTCTTTTACTAACTGCATTGGTAGAGTCAAGCGCAATTTATTTAAATACCTAGAAATCGCACCTATATTTGGAGAAATAGACATTTCATTATCATTGAGAACCACTAGCAGGTTAGTGTTTGGTAAGTGACCTGCATGGTTAATCGCTTCTAAAGCCATACCACCAGTCAAGGCACCATCGCCAATCACCGCTACTACCTTGAATTTCTCACCTTTGAAATCTCGCGCCAAAGCCATACCTAAAGCAGCAGAGATACTCGTGGAAGCATGTCCGGCTCCAAAATGGTCAAAAATGCTTTCACTACGCTTGAGATAACCTGCGATACCATCTTTTTGCCGCAGTGTGTGAAAGTTATTGTATCGTCCAGTAATTAATTTATGTGGATAAGCTTGGTGACCAACATCCCAAACAACTTTATCGCAATTTAGATCTAACGTTTGGTAAAGTGCTAATGTTAGTTCTACCACACCCAATCCAGGGCCAAGATGACCACCATTAGTCGCTACAGTTTGTAAATGCTTTTCTCGAATTTGATAGGCAATTTGCTGTAATTCATTAATTGACAGCCCATGCAATTGATTGGGATGAATTATTTGACTTAAGTCCAGATAATTTCCATAAATCTTGTCTTCAAGAGTGCTTTTAGAGCGTTGCATATTTTAAAATCCTTACTTTCGTAATGTACTCAGCAATCCTATCTTTGGTAGTTGTCAATAAGCATATCCGCTGCTTTTTCGGCAATCATGATTATGGGAGCATTTGTGTTACCACCAATGATGTCAGGCATAATCGATCCATCAACAACGCGCAATCCTTCAACTCCGTAAACTTGAAGTTGCGAGTTAACAACTGACATTGAATCATTACCCATTTTGCAAGTACCAACAGGGTGGTATAAGGTTTCGACATTGTTGCGTATAAAGTCGCAAATCTCCTCTTCTGTTTGCACTGAGTAACCAGGTACTAATTCATCACCTCTAAATACATCAAATGCTGTCATTTTTGCTAGTTTACGAGAGAGGTACACACCTTCTAATAAAACTTGTAAATCAGCTTTATTTTCTAGGTAATTTGGCTGAATAACTGGTGGTTCAAAGGGATTATTGGAGCGTAAAGTAATACTTCCTCTACTTTGTGGACGTAAAAGAGTTGGCCCAAAAGTGAATGCATGTTTTTCAGGTTTTATCAATCCGTGATTAAATAAATAAAATGGAGCAAAATGAAATTGTAAATCGCTTACTTCTAAATTAGGTCTGGTTTTGATAAAACCTCCAGCTTCCGCTACGTTTGATGTCAGAGGCCCATTTTTAAAAATTAAATATTTCAATAAACTTGTAAGTTTGTTTGCATTAAGTAAAGTTATTAGTTTTGTACATTCATAGATGACGGGAACTAACAAATGGTCTTGTAAGTTTTGCCCAACACCAGGTAAATCGACTATCATTGGAATTTCCAAGGATTTAAGATGCTTGGCAGGCCCAATTCCTGATAGCATTAACAACTGAGGCGAGTTAATAGTTCCACAGCTTAAAATGACTTCACGGGCAATTTTTATATCTTTTGTTACATCATCTTGAATATAGGTTAAGCCTACAGCACGCGTTCCCTGAAAAAGTATGCGTTTAACATGAACGTTGGTTAAAACAGTTAGGTTTGAGCGATGCAAAATTGGCTTGAGATATGCAGCCGCAACACTATGGCGTTTACCATTTTTTTGCGTTACTTGATAGACTCCAAACCCTTCTTGTTGTTCTCCATTAAAGTCGTTGTTTTCACAAAATCCGGCTTCTAAACAGGCTTTGACAAATGTATGAGAAAGGGAATTAATGAAGCGTTGGTTTGTAATATTGAGAGGCCCACCCATACTGTGATATTCATTAGCACCTCTTTCTTGATTTTCTGCTTTTTTGAAGTAGGGAAGTACTTCTTTTGCACTCCATCCATCATTACCTAAATTATGCCAGCGATCGTAATCATGATAGTTACCACGAATATATATCATGGCATTAATCGAACTACAACCACCTAAAACTTTTCCACGGGGCCAATAAAGGCTACGATTATTTAAGTGAGGTTGTTTTTCTGTGTAGTAAGACCAATCGTACTCACTTTGAAACAGTGTGGAAAAACCAGTAGGAATATGGATTTCTTGCTTGTCGTCTGCTTTCCCTGCTTCCAGTAGCAAAACTTTGGTGTTTGAATCTTGCGTCAGACGGTTAGCTAAAACGCACCCTGCTGAACCTGCACCTACAATCACGTAGTCATAAGGAGAGTTACTAATGTAGTCGGTCTTCATAAGCTTTTGCACTTGAAAAAATTGTATTAGTTTTAGCTAATGCCATTTTGGATTTTGGATTGTATAAATTATAGATAAACTGAATTTCAACGAATTATGTACTGCAAACTTTTTTCTAATTAGTATAACTAGGAAGGATAAAGGAAAATTTATCAAACAGAATAAAGACGTCATACCAATTCACGAAAATCCTGATACAGATAGATTTTTCGTAGGGGTTTAGCAATGCTAAACCCTTTCCCTGTTCGTGCGAATACAGCGCAACTATAAGCCTTTCCCTTTTAGACTTCGATAGTTGACTTTCTCTCATTCAAATCAGAAACAAAGGAAGCCTGTTCGCCAAAAAGTTGCTTTACAGTTTGAGAAAATAATCGTTCAGCATCAAGCCATTCATTTTTCTTCGCATCCTTTAAGGCTGCTACAACAAGGTCAAGTTGCTGTTCTGTCAAGCAAAAATTAAGTTTTTTTAAGCGTTGAGCGATCGCAGCTCGACCACTATGTTTGCCGAGTACAATCTGAATACCTTCTGCTCCTACCATCTCTGGACGAAAAGGTAAGTAAGTATCAAGATTTTTCAAAATCCCGTCTTGGTGAATTCCGGCTTCAGTTGCAAATATGTTTGAACCAACTACAGCCTTGTTGGGTGCAATGGGAATACTGGTTTTTTCGGCAACCAACTGACTTAAAGAAACCAACTGCTTAGGGTCGATGTCAACAGCTCTTTGGTACTGCTCCTGATTCAATAACAGAGCTATAACCACTTCTTCCAGTGCAGTATTCCCAGCCCGTTCCCCAATTCCATTGACAGCACATTGCACAATCTGAACGCCTTCTTCAAGGGCAGCAAGTGTATTGCTGGTTGCAAGACCGAGGTCATTGTGGAAATGAACTGCCATAAAGGCTCGAGCGATATTTGGGACGTGGTTGAGAATATAGCGGATTGTGGTTCGGGTTTTTTCAGGAGTCAAAATGCCTACTGTATCAGGGAAACCGATGGTAGTAGCACCAGCTTCAATCGCTGCTTGGTAAATCTCGCACAGATAGTTCAACTCGGTTCGACTAGCATCTTCCGGGCTAAAAGCAATAATCTCAAACTTCTGTCGGGCATAGTGGATGGCGTTAACAATCATCTCCAGCAATTGCGCCTTAGATTTACGCAACTTATATTCTCGATGAATTGGGCTGGTAGCTACAAAAATGCTCACTGCTCTTTTGTACGGCTCAGCTTCAGCTAATGCCTCGTATGCCTTATCAATGTCACTATCCAATGCTCGACATAAGGCTGAAATTACTGGCCCCTTCACTTCTTTGACGATGCCTTGAATAGCTTCAATCTCACTAGAAGCACAGGCAGGGAAGCCAGCATCTAAAGAGTGTATTCCTGCTTTTGCCAGAGCTTTGGCAATTTCCACCTTTTCTTCAGGAGTCAAGCTGGCTCCTGGCATTTGCTCCCCGTCTCTGAGCGTTGTATCGCTAAAATACACGTCCTTTAAGTTGTTGTTGTCTGCAACCATAATTAATCCTTCAATATTTAACCAACTTTGGGGGTTTAAGTCCCCTGCTTCTAGAAGCAGCGTGTATTGTGTCGGGGTTTAAATCCCCGTCACAAAACGTAATTGCGAATTGCGAATTGCGAATTGTTTTAATGTGTACTCAGTATTCCTTGCTGTTTGGTGTAGCGCTCGGTTATTTGAAACAGCAGCATACCAAGAGCAAAATAAGCTACGCCGTTAATTACAGCCCAGACGAACTGAAGCGGATGGAAAGCTTCACTTCTCACCATCATGGCACGCAACATTGCCATGCCTGATGTCATTGGTAATAGCTGTCCTAAAACTTGAGGTAAACCTCTCCAGGTTTCCACTGGTGCTGTAAGTAAAAACAAGAGTGAGAACTCGAATATGCTTGTTATCCGATGGATACGCTTAAATAACAAGGCTAAAGCACCCATACCGAAGCCCAGACCAATTGCACCCATCACAACTGTGCATAAGGGGAGTAGCAAGCTGGGGGAAAATTGGATTTGACTTTTGGTGATAGCTAGAATAGTCAACAATACACCAAAAATAAGAACCAAGTTCAAAGTCATATTTGCAAAGGCTCGCACTAAATATATTGTTGAAGCGCCGAATGGTGAGAGGAAAATCTGCTCAAGAATTCCGGTCTGAGCTTCGTTTTGAATTGTTCTAGGAAAATCTCCAACAGTTAATGCAACTAAAGCCCAAAGCACATATCCCACAACTAAAGAGTCTAGTCGATCGCCGAAGGAGAAGCTTGTTCCTGCCACATAATGTATACCTAAGATTAGCCCATAAAAAAGTGCTGTCAGGATGACAATGACTGCAATCACCTCACTAGGATAGTACCTAAACATCAGCCAAGTTCGTTTGCATTCAGTGAGAAATAGTTTAAACATATCTTTTGCCTCGCGTAATTTTCAAGAATATTTGTGTGAGGTCAGCTTGCTCTTTTTCTACTTTGATAATTGGTAGGGGTTTGAGTTTTTCTAAAAGACTATAAAGCCTTTCTAAATCTTGTATATAAATGTCTTGGTTGGATTGGACAACTGCACCTAAAACTTCAAGCGCTCTAATCTGTGTTAACTCTAATGCTCGTTCGATTTTAATTGTGTAACCTGAACGAGAAAATTGTTGAATTATTTTAGAAGTGGGTTGCTCAGTAATAATTTTTCCTTGATGAATAATAACCACTCGGTTTGAAAGTTCTTCAGCTACATCAAGTTGATGGGTAGTAAGAAGGATAGCGTAGCCCTCCTGAACAAGTTCGCTGACTAAAGTTTTTATGTTCTCAGAAGCTTCTACATCTAATCCTAAAGTCGGTTCATCTAAAAGCAAAAGTTTTGGTTGATGAATTAAAGCCACCGCAATAGCAAGTTTCTGCTGCATCCCTCGGGAAAGGTGTTGAACTTGGGTTCTAGCTTTTGCTAATAAATCGAATCGTTCTAGAAGTTCTATTGCATTATTGCGGACTGCTCTACGGTTAAGCCCCTTTAGCATACCGAAGTACTCTAGATTCTGAATAGGAGTAAAGTTCCAATAAAGGTTACGATTTCCCTCAAGTACTACGCCTAACTCTTTAAAAGCTTGCTGATTTTCATGAGGGTTGAAACCAGCGATTTGCACCCATCCTTTATCAGGTTTAACCAATCCCGCAATCATTTTGATGGTGGTTGTTTTTCCAGCCCCGTTAGATCCAAGGAAAGCTACTACTTCTCCAGGAGCTATATTTAAACAAACATCGTCTACTGCTCTCAAGGTTTTACCCCTATAGTTGAAAGACTTACTTAGCCCGCTGACTTCAAGTACTTTCATATAACTTCCTCCTCAGTACGGTATCTAGTACACTACGGCGTAAATAAACAGACCATTCAAAATGGCGCCAAAGCCGAAAATACAATTCTTTTGAATGCGTGACTTTTGACTTACAAGGGCAGCGGTACTAGGAGGTTGTAAAACTGATGATTTTTGCCAAATGTCATGTCTCGTCAATACTCTCAAACACATTGAAATCTTGTTTTGTGGCGATGGGCATTTTTAGCTTGCTAAATCTGCCCTCTGTCCGTCGCAGCACAATGTTTTTATTTAGAAATTCTGAGTTCAAAGCCCAAGCTTCCCGGCCCAGTCTCTGGTGCTGCGATCGCAGCATACTCTGTAAGTCCAGCTACTTTCAGCATATCTTCAACTTCTTGAGGCGTGTACTTCTCTTCTAAATTAGAGGGTACAACGCCAATTTCTTGACGAAGACGATTAAATTCTGCTAGCACTTCCGGCCCTGGGTTCCGGCGAATATCATGAATAATTGCAACTCCACTAGGCTTAAGGATACGATATATTTCCTGAAAAGCTCTGACAGGATTAGCCCAATGATGTATTGTAGAACGGCTAATTACTAAATCGGCATAATTATCAGGAAATGGCATATTATGAACATCTGCATTTATAATCTCGATCCGATTTTCAAGCCCATTCTGCTTCACAACTTTGCGAGCCTCATCAACCATATCCTGGAAATAATCTGTCCCGATTAGGGATAAAGCATCTAGTTCTGGGTTAGCTGCGGCTTTAATTAATATCTGAGCAGTGCCAGTTCCTACATCTACTAATGTTTTGAGACCACCACCTTGCTGATAATATTCTTCTAGTAAGTTTTGCAGAATGAAGTCATCATAAATACTTACAAAACTTTTGGTGTATTCGTCATACTTTTCTGATGAATATTTTACTGGTAAATTTTCTCTCATGCTTTGTTGTTTTTTTATCATCTGTATAATATATGTCGGTAAATTACTTGCAATCTGTCATTAGCAAGAGGGGAAAAATAGGGTTATTCGCTCCTTGTTAATGACAAAATTAGAGATGTTTTAGAGTTTAAAGATAGGCTCTCCCATTCTGACAAATATTTTCCTATTGCTTGCTGTTGCTTCTCTTCTTCCATGAAGAATTCTTGTGTTGTCTATCATGAGAATATCGCCTTTTTCCCATTGGATATCAATGGTTAGGCTGTCACATACCTGCTGAAGTTCTTCAATAATATGCTCGGGAATACAGGAGCCGTCTTCCATTCTGACTACCAGTGGCGGGCTAGTATTTGTCATGTTCGATAAATTTTCAGCAAACCAACCTGACTGGAATGCCCACTCAGCGATGTAAATTAACAAGAGATTATTGATGAAGACATCTTCTCCATCTCGGCTTTTTACAATTGCTGAACAAACATACTCTGTTGTTACTGCTCCAGTTTCTGAGTCGATCAGGAGCTTAGTTTCGTTTCGATCGCAAAACTTCTGCACTACGCTTAAATCATCAGTTTGAAATGCTGTTTGCCATTCCCCGTTTGCTTGATGTCGAACATATTTTATCTTTTGATTTTGGAAAAACTTTTTCGTTTCGTCACTGAGATTTTTAAATATCTCTCTGCCATCACTAACTGTTGTTTGACCTCCTTGAATAGGTGGGTTTTCGCAATAAAACCAGAGAATGGTGGGATGATTTTTTAAGTAATACATCTCTCCATGAAGCTCTATCGGAAAGCCTTGTGAATGTCCTGAAGTTGTTAAGAGAGTTTCAACGTTATTGATTGCTTGTCTATCTAATACTCCCCATCTCAAGCCACCTCCTTGATAAGTCGAGAAATCTTGGCAATACAAATGCGTAAATTTCATGAAAGTATCGCTATCGCTGCCAAAATTTTTAAACAGTAAAGTTCCTGATTCTCGGAATAAATTTATGACTTCTTCATAGTCTAAATCCAAAATATTTTTTGAGCCATTACCTTGAATAATTAGACCAAAAGTGTTAGTCAAAGAACGATGTTGAATTTGATTGGTCAACATAATTGCAATCTTTCCTATGTTAATAAAGTGGATAATACAGGTGTTACTTCAGGTATTTACGATTAAAGGAACGAGAACACCGAAGCTATTACACATTGAGACAATACTACTGGCGTGACAAGACGGCTTTGTTGCAATAAATTTTTCTTGTAGTGTGGGCCGAAAAGCCCGCACTGGACGGGCGAGACGTCTATCCCACAAGAGTCAAGCTAATGCAATATTTGGCGTTGCTGAATGAAGGGATGAATTGATTTATGTAGGTACAGTTTGATACTTCAAATAATGAAGTAATAATTTAACCGAGTATCTCAGCATTTCTTCTGTCTTGGAATAGCATAAAGTTTTTCGGTGAAGGCGTGCCAAATAATGTCTAAGCCTAGTGTTTTCATTTTCAACTCGTGTCATATATGTTTTACTGACAATTTGGTCTCCATCTGGAATAAAGCTTGGGTAAACTTTCCAGCCATCTGTCACATAAAAATAGCTTTTCCATTGTTTAGCAATTTTCCACAATGGCTCAAAAGTTTCGGCACTATGGTCTCCCAAAACCCAGGCTAAAATACCTTGAGTAAAGTGATTTACTGCTGTCCATAACCAAATTTTGTTTTTTTTGAACCAACAAATGTCTCTAATTCATCAAGTTCTCCAACTTCTGGAATTACATCTTCTTTCGGTACGGCCGGAAGTTTCTCTCCCAATTGTTTGACCCAATAAATAATAGTAGTATGATGTACTCCTTTTACTCGTTCAATCCCGCGAAAACCCATACCGTTAAGGTACATTTTTAAGCATTCTTGTTTCAATTCCTCAGAATATCCTTTTGGTGGATCGTACAAATCAATAAATTGGCGTTAGCGAAGCGGGGCGGAACGCACGTCGCATGATACGCAAATGTGATTTTGTTTACCTCTTCGCTTTCCGTTCTTACGAATTTTCGTAGATCCGCAGTATGGACATTGCACAGTAGATACCCTCAATTCATCCCTCTATTATGCAACGCCCAATATTTTAGTCTTGACACGTTACTACTGAGCAAAGGTAGGTAGAAAAATTGAAAAAGCATAACTATTCAACTGCATTCAGGTATGTCTTCAACCGATCTGCCAAGACTTGGACGTGAGGAAGGATATTCATAGTGATGTGGTTACCGGGGATTTCCTGGATTTCTACCCCTTCAGTAGCTAAATTCAGCCAACCACGTTCTGGATGTGGAGAATTGAATGCATCGCGATCGCTGGCGCGGAAGAAAATGATTTTACCCGGATATATTTGGGGTTCATAATCCAACATCGCCTGGGAATGTACTTTAAACAGGTGAAGTAATTGTTGAACATGAGGAAGCGTGACATCAGGAAGCATTTTGTTAACAACTTCTTTCTGGTTTAAGAAGTAGAGCAATTGCTCATCGGGTGTTAGCTGTTTGAGATGCTCTAAAGAAATTGGCAGGTTACTACCAACTGCTAATAGATAAATCAAGATTTCTGTATCATCTTCTGGTGTCGGTGGTATTTCACCTGGGCCTGGAGTATCTATCATTGCTAACAGTTCTACCTTTTGACCTACTGCATAAAGCTGTTGTGCCATCTCAAAGGCTAAGGTACCTCCAAAAGAAGAGCCTCCAAGAAAATATGGCCCTTCAGGCTGAACGGTTCGCAAGGCTTCGATATATTCAGTTGCGATCTCTTCAACTTGCGTCAGAGGTTGTGCTTCCCTTTCAATACCGCGTGCCTGTAACCCGTAAACTGGTTGTTCTGCATCGAAACAATTTGCCAAATCGCGGTAAAAGTAGACATGTCCGCCAACCGGATGTATTAAGAAAAGAGGTTTTTTAAAACTGCCCGGTTTGATTTTTACCAGTGAGGAAGGTATTGATCGCTTTGCTGGATTATCCGATGCAATTAATGTCGCTAAACCAGCAACAGTAGGTGAATCCAGTAAACTATGAGGAGACAATTCAATTTTTAATGTTTCGCGCAGTTTGGAAATCAGTTGAACTGCTAATAAGGAGTCTCCCCCCAACTCAAAAAAGTCATCATAAATTCCCACTTGTTCGATTCCTAAAAATTCTTCCCAAACACTAGCAATAGTCTTTTCAAGCTTGTTTGTGGCAGCAACATAAGCGTGAGTTATTGCTGGTCGTGGGTGTACTGTTTTGGGTCGTTGGAGTTGTGATTCATTCAACAAATCCAGTATTGCCGGAGCATTGTTTCGCTCAATTTGAGACTGTAAATCTCGTGTTGATACGAGAATTTGAGGTTTTTTACTACACAAAACTCGCCTAAAAACATCCACACCTTCGGCAGATAATAGCCCTTGCTTCAGTTCTTTTTGATGAAATGTCGGGATGTTTGCGGTTCCATTTCCTTGTTTGACAGCAGTTGCCGCCATTCCAATTTCTTGCCAGCTATCCCAGTTAACAGATGCAGTGAATGTGCCATCTTTTAAGGTTTTATGATGAGCGAAGGCATCAAGAAAAGCATTAGCCGCACAGTAATCGACTTGCCCATACTCACCGACGATCGCTGTGAGTGACGAACATAAAATCAAGAAATCTAGAGGAATATCTTTGAAGAGGGTATCAAGTAACAAAGTCCCTCTGACTTTGGGAGCAAGAACTTTTTCAGCTATCTCTCGCGTTTTCAGCGGAATTATGCCTCCACCCGCGATTCCTGCTGTGTGTATTATACCATGAATCTGACCAAATCGCTCAAAAATCTGGGTTTTAACTTTTTGCATTTGCTCGCTGTTGGTAATATCTGCACAGACAATCAAAACCTCAGCACCCAGCTGCTCTATTGTTTGTAATTTTTGGATCTTGCTGCTAGTCCGATCTTGAATGTCATGAGTTGCCAACCACTGTTCCCATTCATCTTTTTCGGGGAATACCGAACGTGTTATGAGTATTAGTTTTGCCTGCACATCCTCAGCCAGATATTCTGCCAAGGTGAGACCAATACCCCCTAATCCACCTGTAATTAGATAAACTCCCTGCTCTCTTAACCTGGATGTTTTGTTAAGACTTGCATCCAATTTTACTGGCTCAAAAGTTTGCACCCAGCGATCGCTCTCTCGGTAGGCAATAATTCGGTCAGATGTAGGAGTGTAAAATTCTAATAGCAGTTGGTCTATCAGTATTGTTTGTTGTGAAGTTTCTGGCTGGGGAAAAACAATATCAATACTGCGGCAATTTATATTCGGGTATTCAGTGGAAATGACTTTACACGGCCCTAGCACGGTTGCTTTCTCTGGAGATAACACCGCTTCGTTTGCAACATTCTGCATATTGTTTGTCAGGACTGCGAGCAGCAACTCATCTGCAATATTCAGTTTTCCCAGTGCCTGAGCTAGGAAAAGCAGGCTAAAGAAGCCCAGATCTTGAGATTTTTCCACCCATTGAAGAGGACGCGGGGAAACCCCCGGATTTATCCGTGGGGTTTGTAACCAGGAGCAGAGATCTTGAGAGATGTCGCGCTTTGCGTCTCCCTCTCTTTGCGTCTTTGCGTCTTCTTGGTCAATTACCGATTCTGTGTTAGCTGCTGATGTGACACTCCATAAATGTATAATTTTTGTGGGGGTTTTGTTGAGTGCGTGAAGTTGCTTGAGTAAGGTGTTGTAGTCATCCTGGTGTTTAGGATTAATCGTGTAAACGCGATCGCTCAACTGTCTAAACTCCGACCCTGCTTTTACGGTAATCACATCCTGACTCTGAAGTTCGAGTTGTTTGACAATTTGGCAACCTAAGCCGCACTCATCAGTAAATACGACCCAGTTATACTGCATTGACGGCACATCAGCGTTAGGAGCGATCGGCGTAGAGCATTTCCATTTTGGGATATAGAACCAGTCTGCAATATCCTGCTTTTTAAGTGTGTCTGCTATCGGATTTACTTGTGTTTGCGGTTCAATCCAGTAACGTTGACGTTCAAAGGGATAGGTCGGTAAGGGAATACGGTAGCGTTGCTCATGGATATAATATTGAGACCAATCCACCTCTATACCAGCAAGCCAGAGTTTACCCAAAGTAGTGAGTAAAAACTCTACATCCGACTGTTGATGGCGGGGGTGACGTAACGAAGCTAGTACTATCTGTCCGGGAAGCTTATCTGGATGTTGATTTGCCAATGTACTTAATGTTCTACCCGGCCCAATTTCCAACAAAATCCGATTTGGTTCTTTCAACAATTGTTGCAAACCGTCTGCAAAACGTACTTCATGTCGCAGATGCTTGGCCCAGTAACTCGGCTGTGTGACTAGATCTGCTGTCACCCAAGTGCCAGTAACATTGGAAATATAAGGAATTTGCGGTGGTTTTAAGTCAATTTTTTCCACAGCAAGAGTGAATGGCTCTAAGATTGGCTCCATCATCACAGAATGGAAAGCATGGGAAGTATACAGACGGCGACACTCTACGCCTTGTTCGGCGAGCTGTATCTCTAATGTATATATATCTGCCGCAGTCCCCGAAACTACACAAAGGGATGGCCCGTTGATGGCAGCCAAGGAGAGTCCATTGCCAATCAGAGGTTGCACCTGCTCAGGTGTCAGTGGAACAGCAAGCATCGACCCTTTTGGTAGTTGCTGCATCAATTGACCGCGCCGAGCTACGAGGAACAATGCATCTTCTAAGGAGAATACACCAGCCAAGCAAGCTGCGACATATTCACCAATGCTGTGACCAATCATTGCCATTGGATGCACTCCCCAAGACATCCACAACTGGGCTAAAGCGTACTCCATAACAAAGAGTGCTGGTTGTGTTATTGCGGTTTGCTGTAGTTGCTGTGCGGCCGCTTCAACTTGTTCTGGATTGGGATAGAGTATATGACGCAGGTCGAGACCTAAAAAAGGTTTGAGAATTTCTGAGCAAGTATCAATATGCTTTTGAAACGTCGGCTCAACCTTATAGAGTTCCAATGCCATATTTACGTACTGGGAACCCTGCCCGGAGAACATAAATACGATAGATGACTCCTGGGATTCACAGCAGTTAGTAAAAACTTGTTTTGGCTTTAATGTTGAGAGTGTATTGGCCGCATCTTCAAGATTACAGCATACCAATATCCGTCGATAGTCAAAAGCTTTACGACCCACACCAAGTGTATAAGCTGCATCAGCAAGGTTTAATTGTGGATGTTGTTGGAAGTGTTTAACCAAACTTGCAGTCGCAGTATCTAATGCAGATTCAGTTTTTGCACAGATAGTTAGTAATTGCCAAGGTCTTGATTCATCCAGTGCGACATCTGGCGTTTCAATAGCAGGGGCTTCTTCAAGTAGAATATGGGCATTCGTTCCACCAATGCCAAAGGAACTGACCCCAGCACGGCGGGGACTGCCGTTGGTTTTCCATTCAGAGAGTTTGGTGTTGACATAAAAAGGGCTGTTTGTGAAATCAATTTCCGGGTTAGATTTTTCAAAATGTAGGCTGGGTGGCAACATTTTATGTTTGATAGCACAAACGGTCTTGATTAAACCTGCAATCCCAGCGGCTGTATCTAGATGTCCCACATTGGTTTTTACCGAACCAATGGCACAGAAGCCTGTTTCTTGGGTGTAGGCTGAAAATACTTGTTTGAGGGCTGCGATTTCTATGGGATCGCCTAAAGGAGTGCCAGTTCCGTGTGCTTCTATATAAGTGATGGTTTCAGGTTCAACTTCAGCGTTTGCTAAAGCTTGAGCAATGACAGCTGCTTGACCATCGACACTTGGGGCTGTGTAACCAACTTTTACAGAACCATCATTATTGACCGCTGAGCCTTTAATGATTGCATGAATGTAGTCTCCGTCTGCGATCGCTTCAGACAACCTTTTGAGAACAACAATGCCCACACCATTACCGCCTACAGTTCCCTGTGCTTTGGCGTCAAAAGCTCGACAGTGACCATCAGGAGAAAAAATCATTCCCGATTGGTGTAAATATCCTGTCTGTTGCGGAACTCTAATGGAAACACCACCAGCCAAAGCAATATCACATTCGTAACACAGCAAGCTTTGGCAAGCCATACTGGTGGCTACTAAAGAGGTAGAGCAGGCTGTTTGGACTGTAACACTAGGCCCAGTCAGGTTTAGTTTATAAGATACTCGGGAGCATAAAAAATCTATTTGATTGGCAATCATGACTTGATAAGCACCTATAGATTCTATCAAGTCATGGTTGGTATAAAGGTGATGGAAAAAATAGCTGTTAAACCCGTCTGCACCCGCATAAAGCCCTATGGAACCAGAGTAAGTTTCTGTATTGTAACCAGCATCTTCTAGAGCCTCCCACACACACTCTAAGAATATCCGGTGTTGCGGATCTGTAATTTCAGCTTCTTTGGGATTAAAGCCAAAGAATGTTGCATCAAACAAATCGATATTTTCTAATACAGCGTTGGCTTTTACATAGTTAGGGTTGCGAACGACTTCTTGGGAAACACCTACTAACTCCAATTCCTCTTCAGAAAAGAATGAAATAGATTCTATTCCGTTTTGTAAATTATGCCAAAACTCCTCAACATTTTTTGCACCTGGAAAGCGGCCAGACATGCCAATGATTGCTATATTCTCAAGAGAGTTGGATGGGTCAAATTTATCCATGATTTACCTCTTTTGTAGTCAGAATTCAGGAGTCATACCATTTCTTTGTGAGGCTGCGCCAAATTTTCTTGACTTCTTCTTTCTTTCTTTGTGTCCTTAGCGCCCTTTGCGGTTCGTTCCTCATATAATTTGGCGCATCTTCATACAGAATTGGTATCAAGACTCAGAATTCAGAATGATTGGAAAAACAATGTTTTCATGGGAGCATCCCAAATGTGCAAGTTTATTGAAATACGGGATAGTAACTTACCCAAGAGATTAAATAAACGAACCGCAAAGGACACAAAGGACGCAAAGGTAAGAGGTTTAAAAGAGTTTTTGCGCTAGTCCTGTATATTTTTACAAAATTGGGATGCTCCCGTTTTCATAGCTTGTTAATTTGATTCAAATTATTAAGCTGAGGTTTCAAACTGTTCTGAATTCTGGATTCTGGATTCTGGATTCTGAATTCTGAATTCTGAATTCTTCCCTTTTGTAACCGACGTTGCTTGTGTCGATTAATTGCTTGTTTTTGCTGATTAGCTCGCTGGTGGTTTTGCTCCAAAAATGATTTTTTGCTTGGTTTTTGACTTAAATAGTGAGTTAACGCTCGAATGGTTGGATACC
>NZ_CAWUDO010000084.1:0-36275 GCF_963920935.1 Nostoc sp. CCY 9925
AAGGTTAAAGGTTTTTTCTTTCCCCCTTTCCCCTTCCCCTTTTCCCCTTCCCCTTAACCGACAAGTATTGTTACTATTCCTAGCTTCCATGCTTATGGCATTAAGCCGAAAAATGTCTTACCTAATGGTAACAATCCGATGATGGACAGCAAGGCATAAGCAATTGTAAAACCACGATTGAAGAGACGCGCAGTGGTAATATTGTTGTAAGAAGTAATTCCTAACAATCCTACGGCGCAGCGTACAAGGTTATGCAAAAAGTTGCTGGGAATTGCACCAAAGATATAACCAAAGCCCGCAGAATAAGCGCCAGCAGATTCATCAAGTGGAACAAAAGATTCGCTTAATCCTGGCAATGAAACCAAATCTGGTACAAATTCAGCTAAACCTAAAAGTAAATAAAAATGAAATTTTTGGTTCTCAATTTAGCATTGTGTCAGAAAAAATATTTAAGTGCGAATAGATATCTACCTCAGATAGCCAAATCATAGTCTCATAACCAACCCGACCCATTTCTGGCTCTAAATCCATAGGCATCTCTAGCAAATAAACCCAGCTACCTGACTGAGGTCGGTAATTTTTGATGACACCTTCTTTGCCGAGAAATGCTACCTTTTGACCGCTACGAAACTTAGGTACTGGCAAAACACTTGCATCCATAACTCATAATTCCTTACTGCTTATTTTATTTGATAAATCCTCAGAGAAAGGCGATCGCTTCACAGATTGGCATCATTAGAAGCGATCGAATGAGGTTTATTAATGCGATAGAAGTATTTTATGTGTTATCAAAATGTTTTTAACCTACCTAAGGCATATAAATAGGCTGAAACTGATAACATTGATTTTTAACAAAGTAGAAATAAATGAAATTACTTCATGTGTTATGGCTTGTAAAAAAAAGATTACAAGGCTATCTATTTTCAGTAACAATTTAACCTAATTTCTTTCCCAAAATTAGGTTAATTCTTAAAAACAGGACAATTACATATACCCTTAGGCTGAAACATATAGTGAATAAAAAAGTAATAAGATAAGTAAACTGGATTTATTAAATTAATTTTTTATGTACGAAATCGAACAGACAAAAACAACTATATTTGTATATAGGAATCCCGTTTGATTCTTGAAGTTATTTGCGTAGATAGGCAAGAGGCAACAGTTCGGCTGCGCTCACCATCCGGAGGCAAGAGGCAACAGGATTCTAGAAGATTAAGTGTACCTAATTTTTTTCAAAAATCAAATATGAGTCCTATAGGTGTGTAGTTAAATTTTAAAAATTGTGTTACATAACTTAATACATTACCTTTTTATTTAGATTAGATATTGATAAAAATATAGTACTTAGGACTTAATAAAGACAGTAATTTTATATTTATTTCGGTAGATGAAAAAGCCATAAGTAAAACAGTATTTTCTTATTAATGCAACAAAATATTGGTTATGCAACTCGATGATAGATAAAAATGCGCTAAAATATAGAAAGATGATGTTGTAATTTTTCATCTAAATGTGAGTTTGACACTACCTAAGAAAGAAAAGGTATTAGGAATTGGCTAGTCAGAATTAATAATCGAAATAAAGAGAGCATCTATGGCAAGTGAAAAAGCTAAAGTCAAAAACAACGGTACCAGCAATATTATTGCGCCAAAGCAACGTAAAACAAAGCGATCGCAGCTGGACGAAATGCAATCATCAAGCGCATCACTGCCGAATTTAACTTCGTCTCCTAAAAAAGTTCAATCAATAGAAACTTTTAAAGATACGCCCGATATAGTTTGTTTATCTCATTTGCGTTGGAATTTCGTTTATCAAAGACCACAACATCTACTTAGTCGCTGCGCTCAAGCAAAGCGAGTGTTCTTTATTGAAGAGCCAATTTTCTCTGAAGAACCCTTGGGCAGATTGGACATCAACGAAGATTCTAGTGGAGTAGTTGTGGTTGTGCCACATCTACCACAAGGTCTCAGTGAAGAAGCAATCAACGCAGATTTACAAGTACTAATTAATAATTTATTTGCAGAGCGTAACATCAACAAGTACATTTTTTGGTATTACACACCAATGGCGATCGCTTTTACTCGCCACTTGCAACCCCAAGCTGTGGTATACGATTGCATGGATGAGTTGTCTGCATTCAAAGGGGCATCACCGACTTTAAAGGATTACGAAGCTGAACTATTCCGTCGTGCAGACTTAGTATTTACAGGCGGGCAAAGCCTTTACGAAAGTAAAGTTAACCAACACCCGAACATTTATGCCTTTCCTAGCAGTGTAGATGTCGCCCACTTTGGTCAGGCGAGAAATCTTCAAGAACCAGCAGACCAAGCTCATATTCCCCATCCTCGGCTGGGATTCTTTGGCGTAATTGATGAACGCATGGATATCGAATTGCTTGCTGGTATTGCCGAAGCACATCCTGAGTGGCATCTGGTAATTATTGGGCCAGTTGTCAAAATCGATCCAGCAGCTCTACCACAGCATAAAAACATCCATTATCTCGGTGGCAGAGACTATAAACAGCTACCCGCCTATTTAGCGGGGTGGGACTTAGCAATGTTGCCGTTTGCGCGTAATGAGTCAACACGTTTTATTAGTCCTACTAAAACTCCAGAGTATCTTGCCGCAGGTAGACCTGTAGTATCTACCTCAATTCGGGATGTAGTGCGTCCTTACGGAGAATCGAAGCTGGTGCGAATTGCAGACACAGTTTCTGAGTTCGTCATCGCCGCCGAACAAGCAATGCAAGAAGACACTGCAACCTCAGAATGGTTGAGTCGAGTAGATGTATTTTTAGAAAAGATTTCTTGGGATCGGACTTGGGCATCAATGATGAAGTTGATTGACTCTGCCATTGCAGCCCGCGATAGCGAAGACAAAGTTTACTCTAAAGGTGCGGCTGGTAAACAAGCACCAAATATCATTACTAGAGATTATGTCTTCGATTACTTAGTCGTCGGCGCTGGTTTCTCTGGTAGCGTCATTGCCGAACGTTTGGCAACTCAGTCTGGTAAAAAAGTGCTGGTTGTAGACAAGCGCAACCACATCGGCGGCAATGCCTACGATCATTATGACGAACATGGCGTTCTCGTACACAAATACGGCCCCCACATCTTTCACACCAACTCCCGCGAAGTTTTTGAATACCTCTCGCGCTTCACTAAGTGGCGTTCTTACGAACATCGCGTTCTTGCCAGTGTAGACGGGCAACTTGTTCCTATTCCGATCAACCTCGACACCATCAACAAGCTGTATGGCATGAATCTCAATTCATTTGAGGTAGAGGAGTTTTACAAATCGCTTGCTGAACCAATGGAATACATCCGCACTAGTGAGGATGTAGTGGTAAGTAAAGTTGGTCGAGTACTGTATGAAAAGTTTTTCCGGGGTTACACGCGCAAGCAATGGGGACTTGACCCATCGGAACTTGATAAATCCGTAATTGCCAGAATACCTACACGTACTAATCGTGACGATCGCTATTTTACCGATACTTACCAAGCAATGCCGCTGCACGGCTTTACCAGGATGTTTGAGAATATGCTTAATCACCCGAACATCAAGGTAATGCTCAACACCGATTACCAAGAAATCCAAAAAGCTATACCTTGCCGCGAGATGGTTTATAGTGGGCCTGTTGACGAATTCTTTGATTATCGCTACGGCAAACTACCATATCGTTCCCTCGATTTCAAACATGAAACGCACAACACGGCTGTGTTTCAGCCAGCGCCAGTAATCAACTATCCCAATGAACACCTTTATACTCGTGTGACAGAGTTTAAATATTTAACTGGTCAGGAACACTCTAAAACTAGTATTGTTTACGAGTTTCCAAAAGCTGAGGGAGACCCTTATTATCCCGTACCGCGTCTTGAAAATAACGAAATGTACAAGCAGTACAAAGCGCTATCTGATACAACACCAGGAGTATATTTTGTGGGAAGATTAGCAACTTACAAGTACTACAACATGGATCAATGTGTTGCTCAGGCTCTGTCTGTGTACAAACAGATTGCAGTCAAGGCTTAAATAATTCGTAATTCGTAATTCGTAATTCGTAATTAGGACTGCTCTGTATTTAGTGGGGTGCGTTAGGACATTAGTCCTAACGCAACGCGATGTACGACTTATTCTTGGAACCCCTCTCCCCGAAAGGTCGAGAGGCTTTGATTCTTGCTCCCCTTCCCTTGTAGGAAAGGGGTTGGGGGTTAGGTTTAAGAGAAAGTTGCACACGGCGTAACATACCCCACAAAACTGGAAAATAACCCATCAAATAAAATATCAGCTTGAGTTGTAAATTATGGCTTTTGCTTTCAACTCGTCGCTCAACACTCCTAAATCAAAACTTCCTCTAGAAGTGTGGGCTGGTGTAGAGTGTACGGTTAATCGTGTGGGTGAAGAGTATTTTGACCAGTTAGAACGCAATGGTCATGCAACACGCTTAGATGACTTAGATCTATTTGCTCAACTTGGTATACATGCCATCCGTTATCCAATACTTTGGGAGCGGATAGCGCCCAACGGTTTGGAAAATGCTGATTGGTCATGGGCGGATGAAAGACTAGGGGGCTTGCGCGAACTCGGCATTTGTCCGATTGTGGGATTAGTGCATCATGGCAGTGGCCCGCGTGATACTAGCTTGGTAGATCCAGAATTTCCTGAGAAACTAGCGGTGTTTGCCCGTGCGGTTGCCAAACGATATCCTTGGATAACACATTACACACCTGTAAACGAGCCGCTAACTACAGCACGATTCAGTGGGATGTATGGTCACTGGTATCCTCACGGACAGGACGATTTAACTTTCGCCCGTGCTTTGTTAGGGGAGTGTAAAGCGATCGCTCTTTCCATGCAGGCAATCCGTGAAGTTGTCCCCAAGGCTTTGCTGGTACAAACAGAGGATTTAGCCAAGATTTACAGTACGCCAAAACTGGCTTATCAAGCAGAATTTGAGAATGATCGCCGCTGGTTGAGTTTTGATTTATTATGCGGTCGAGTCAACCCAACTCATCCCATGTGGGGCTACTTGCGCTACTGCGGCATCAACGAAGTTGAACTTGAAGTCTTTTTACAAAATCCTTGTCTGCCTGATATCCTCGGCATTAACCATTATTTGACGAGCGATCGCTTTTTAGATGAAAACCTAGAAAACTATCCACCTTGCACGCATGGTGGTAATGGTCGGGACAAGTATGCAGATGTAGAAGCAGTGCGAGTTTGTGCTGACGGTTTGGCAGGCCCGCGCACATTGCTCAAAGAGACATGGGAACGCTATAAACTGCCCATTGCTGTCACAGAAGTTCACCTGAGTTGCACCCGTGAGGAGCAGCTACGCTGGCTCAATGAAGTGTGGAATGCAGCGCAAGAATTACGAGACCGGGGTGCAGATGTTCTTGCTGTGACTGCTTGGGCACTTCTGGGCAGCTACGATTGGAATAGTTTAGTCACTCGTTCCGCAGGATACTACGAATCAGGCGTGTTCGATTTGCGCTCTCCACGTCCCAGACAAACAGCGATCGCCAAGATGGTGCGAGATTTAGCCACTGGGCATAAACCCAATCATCCACTACTTGAGACACCAGGATGGTGGCATCGAGAAGAGCGGCTATTATACCCAGCTGTCAGTTGTCTTGCATCTCCCCCACCTCCCCCACTCTCCTCCTCCTCTGCTTCCCTTCGTCCCCTGGCGATCGTCGGAGCCACAGGAACTCTAGGTAAGGCTTTTGGTCGGTTGTGTGAAGTGCGAGGAATTTCATATTGCCTGCTAAGACGCCAAGATATGGACATTGCCAATCCTGCTTCTGTTAATAAAGTACTTGCCGAGTTGCAACCGTGGGCGGTTGTGAACGCTGCGGGATATGTCCGGGTGGACGATGCAGAACGCGAACCCGATATTTGTTTGAAGGAGAACACTGAAGGGCCAGCGATTTTAGCTGCTGCTTGCGCTCAACATAATGTAGGGCTGCTAACTTTTTCTTCAGATTTGGTATTCGATGGTGCTGAGTCTAATCCTTATGTCGAAACTGATACTGTTGCGCCCCTCAATGTATATGGATGCAGCAAAGTTTTAGCAGAAAAGCTAGTATTACAGGCTCATCCTGCATCGCTAGTGATTCGCACCAGCGCATTTTTCGGGCCGTGGGATGATTATAACTTCGTCACGATCGCCCTACGGCAATTAGCTGCTGGTAATCCTTTTGTCGCAGCCGAAGATGCGATCGTTTCGCCTACTTATGTACCCGATCTTGTTCATGCCAGCCTTGATTTATTGATTGATGGCGAGAACGGTTTGTGGCATTTGGCTAACAAAAGTGCTGTCGCTTGGGCTGACTTAGCCCGATTGGCGGCGAAAAAAGCAGGTGTGAGTGTCAAAAGTTTGATTTCTCTGCCTACGCAAGAACTTGGTTTGGTTGCTACCCGCCCAGCTTACAGCGTTCTCGGTAGCGATCGAGGTGAATTAATGCCACACCTTGATTGTGCAATTTCTCGTTATTTGGAAGAAAGAAGTTAGCAGTGTGGTAACGCAATTTTATAGCCGTAGTCACACAGGTTAGGACATTTTGAAAGCATGGAAGCTAGGAATAGTAACAATACTTGTCGGGTTTTGGGGAAAAGGGGAAGGGGAAAGGGGGAAAGAAAAAACCTTTAACCTTTACCCTTTGCCCGAATGGCACTAAGAAAACATGAAACGTGGTCAGGGCAGGGTGTCGGGGGTAGGGTGTCGGGTGTAGTGTTTTAAAGTATCCAATTTATTCCCTATACCCTGCCCCAACGAAGCTTGGTCAAACAAAACAACTTCCTATTCATTCCCTACACCCCACACCCTACACCCTACACCCAAAGTCAGGAATATCAAGGCTTTATGCTTATCTTAGTGCCATTCACCCTTTGCCCCTTTGCCCCTTTGCCCCTAGTCCCCAATCCCTAGTCCCCAGTCCCCAGTCCCCTATTATGTCAACTATTTTAGTAACGGGAGGAGCCGGATACATTGGTTCCCATGCTGTATTAGCCCTGAAAAACGCAGGTTATAAAGTAATTGTTTTAGATAATCTGTCGAACGGACATCGAGAACTTGTAGAAGAGGTTTTGCAGGTAAAGTTAATTGTTGGCGATATGAGCGATCGCTCTCTTCTCGATGAGATTTTTTCAACTCACAACATCACTGCGGTTATGCATTTTGCTGCTTATATTGCAGTGGGTGAATCTGTTACTGACCCAGCTAAATATTACCAAAATAATGTTGCAGGTACTCTGACACTTTTACAAGCGATGCTTGCGGCGTCAGTTAACAAATTTATTTTTTCTTCTACTTGTGCTCTTTATGGTGTACCAAAGTTTGTTCCCCTTACCGAAGAACATCCGCAAGATCCCATTAGTCCCTATGCTACTAGCAAGTGGATGGTAGAAAGAATTCTATCTGATTTTGATACAGCCTATAATTTCAAGTCTGTACGTTTCCGTTACTTTAATGCGGCCGGTGCTGACCCCAATGGATTGCTTGGGGAAGACCATGAACCTGAAACTCACCTCATACCATTGGTACTACTAACTGCTTTTGCTAAACGCGAATCCATTTTGATTTTTGGCACTGATTACCCTACCTCAGATGGCACTTGTATCCGAGATTATATTCATGTGACTGACTTAGCACAAGCACATATCTTAGGTTTGGAATATCTACTAAAAGGGGGAGAAAGCGAAGTATTTAATCTCGGAAATGGCAGTGGTTTTTCAGTCAGAGAAGTAATAGAAACAGCTAAACAAGTAACAGGCAAAGAAATTAAAATAGAAGAACGCGATCGCCGTCCAGGTGACCCCCCTATTTTAGTTGGTAGCAGCGACAAAGCAACTAGAGTTTTGCGTTGGCATCCACAATATCCTGACCTGAAGGAAATTATCGCCCATGCTTGGCAGTGGCATCAACGAAGACATAAGTAGGCAATAGGCAAGAAGCCTCTTTGAGTTGTACTTAATTTTTTGAAATTCAAGGAATTGACTCTGAGCAAGACAGGGTGCTCTTGGTGGGAGTGCAGATAGAAGATGTATTTATTTCAGCAACTGAGCGCTTGGGTTTAGAGACGAATGGCACTAAGAAAACGTAAAACCTAGTCAGGGCAGGGTGTAGGGGGTAGGGTGTCGGGTGTAGGGAAAAAATCAAGAAAATTAAAAACAAGTGCGAACATTAATAAACTTCTTTGCTACGCAACGAGTAGCGCGAACGCCACTACACCCCAATACCTGCAACCCCACACCCAAAAGCAGAGATGAATATTGGATTTGCCGATAACAAGCGTGCCATTCGGTTTAGAGACTTTAAAAGTGCGATCGCTGCAACTAATTGACGAACCCGTTGAGGCGATTGCAATTCATACTAAGTAGAGGAATTTTTATGACACCAACGATCATTGTTCATGGTGGAGCAAAAACTATTACAGACGAAAAAGTTGCAGCCAACAATGCAGGCTGCACAGCAGCAGCAGAGGCTGGTTGGGCTGTACTGATCGGCGGAGGTAGTGCCGCAAAAGCTGTTGAAGCCGCTACCCGTGTTCTGGAAGCTGACCCTACATTTAACGCTGGTCTTGGCGCAACTCTCAACAGCGATGGAGAGGTGGAGTTAGACGCAGCAATCATGGAAGGTTCATTAAGTTGGGGAGCAGTTGCAGCAGTTCAAGGTATACGTCATCCAATCTCGGTTGCACGAAAAATTATGGATGAAAAACCCAGGCTGCTAGTAGCGCGGGGTGCAGAACGCTTCGCTGTAGATTGTTGTGCTGAAATGTGTAAAAAAGAAGACTTAATAGCCGAGGAGCAATGGCAGCAGTGGAAGGAAGATCGAGAAGTTATCGATCGCCCCAACACTATAGGTTGTGTAGCTTTGGATGCTAGTGGCATCCTAGCTGCTGGCACTTCAACTGGCGGCACTACGAAGCAGCAACAAGGTCGCGTCGGTGACACTGCGCTTGTTGGCTGTGGCTTGTACGCTGAGAATAAATTCGGTGCTTGCTCAACAACAGGCGATGGCGAGTCGATTATTCCCGTGGTTTTGGCTAAAACTGCGATCGATTTTTTGAGTGGAGACCGTCACCCAGATGAAGCAGCACAAATGGCAATTGACACTCTGATATCTAAGGTTAAAGGTGAAGCTGGGTGCATCCTCTTAGACCCTCAAGGACGGATTGGCTGGGCGTATAATTCATCACACATGGCAGTTGCTTATATGACAGCAGTACAAGACAAAGTAGCTGCTTTTACTCAAAAATAACTTATGCCAATTCGTAATACTCGCCTCTAGGGAGAAGCAAGCTACGTAATTCAGAAAGTAACATCTCATTTGGGTTTTCAACTTTAAATGTGTAGCTTTATTTTTTCAAATTAGTGTTACTCAGAAAACCAGGAGATTTGTTTACTAATAACCGCATCCTATGGATGCGGTTTTTCGGAGGGCTAAATGGATTCAAAATATAACTTTCAATACTTTCAAGGGAATTCTCTTTCTGACCTGTTTGCTGAAGATATCAAAGATGCATCTTATGGGTTTATCCTAAATTACCCTGCAACTGCCAGGTGGGCTGCTTATCCCAACGAGAAAAAATATTTTATTCAAGATGGTAGTAGTGAAGCCAGCAAAACCTCCTTCGATAAGATTTGTCAGAAAGAACCTTGGAAAAATCTGGCTGTATTAGGCGATCGCATTCCAGGAATTGTGATTATTTCGCCTCCAAAGTCGCTAATTGGCTACTGGCAAGAGCATTTTGGCTTCAAGCATTCCAATATTGAAATGATGGATTGCTCGACTTATTTGAATGACCTCAGTCAAAGCGAACGCTTTGATAAACTCATCACTCTATTTCCCTTCGATCGCCTCAATCCTGAAAAACACGCTATTGATTCAGACACTCATTATCGGTTACTCAGCAAAGCAACTTTAGACGAATTGGGGGTGCAATGTCCAAAATACAAAACTTACAATCTGCACACCTGTAGTTTAGAAGACATTGAGTTACCAGAATTTCCCTACTTAATTAAAACATCACACGGACTTTCAGGAGAAGGCACTTATATCATCAAAACCCCCAGCGATTTGGACTACTGCCTTGAGGAAATTAGAAAATATCTCAAGATTAAGATGCTGGATACGATTATTGTCTCCGAATTCGTTAAAAATGAGGTGCAGAATTACTGCGTGCAGTTTTATGTAAATAAGGTGGGAGACATAACCCTTGTCGGTACTACTAGACAATTAGTCACTTCAGAAGGTAACTATTTAGGAGGGCTAATTGACTACCGCAATACTGACATGAGCAAGTTCTTTGAGATGATTGCTGCCATTGGCCAGTATGCTCACAAACAAGGTTATTTTGGCGTCATTGGCTTCGATGTGTTGGAAGATCGAGACGGACAGTTATATGCGATCGATGCCAATTTTCGAGTCAATGGATCGACTCCTCTGTGTTTGCAGCGTCACACCTTACTGGGACTGGGAAAGGAAGTAGCTAAATATTCCAGTGACTACCGCATGGAAGGAACATTGGATTCAATTTTAGTGGCTTTAAAACCAGAAATAGATCGCAAAGACTTGATTATCCTGTCGGCTTTAGAGAAAGCCAAATACGGAAAAATCTACACCGAAATTTATGCGATCGCTAGTGCAGAATCTCTCGAAGAAATGGAGTATATCGAGCAAAAATTACAGGACAAGGGATTACAATGGCTCACTTAAATACCACCATTGTTGATATAGGAATCCGGTTTGATTCCTGAAATTATTTGTCTAGGGAGGAAACAGGGAATATCTAAAAACCTCTGGAAGTAGTACATTTATCTTTTAAAGATAAACATAATTTAACTAGATTAAAATTCATGTTTAAACTTCAAAATATACACTTCTTTTTAGAGATGGAAATTTTCTAATGTTTATAAAAAATACAATATAGAATTTCACTTCATTTAATGGATTTAACAAGGAGAAAAAAGATGAAATATCAAATAGAATGCAATACAGGCAAAATTAACCAAATATGTTTAATTTGCCAGCTAAGTTTTCAGACAAATGAAGTCAGATTAATTATATGCAATGACCAAGGCGAAAGCTATGGAGATCTATGCTATCAATGTATAGCTAATGGCGGTGATTGGGTTCAATTTCAACTCCAAAAATTCAGCCAGAAACTACTAGCTTTAAACTGATTGTCAAGAAATTCAAAACTTGAATTAAGTAGGCGATCGTAAATCATTAAAGGATTGTAGTAAGCAGATTTAGCCTTTAAAATACGGCTAGACCCGCTTACTACGAGCAAGTTTCGTTAGTTAAATCAATGGCGATCACAATAGCAATTTCATTGAAAAATATAAAAAAGAAAGTAGGGAGTGGGGAATAGGCAACAGGCAACAGGCTTGAAAGGATTTTATGTAATGGAGGTGTGCTAATATATCTGGCGATCGCTATAAGGGACTTCCAAAAAATAAATTATCCCAAATTATTCGTATAACTTATGCCTTTTTGTGCCATCTACTCTTGAATCTTCCATTTGTGCCAAGTGGTCAGCAATTGTGCTTTTGGGCTTGAGCTTCACGCTTTTTGGGGCTTAATTCTACTTTTATAATGACTTTACCATCAAAGTTTGATTGCTCACCTCACAAGCGTCCGCGCTCGCTCGTCATGCCTTTATTTAGTTCCCATGTACTACCCCACCAACACTTCTTCTTATCACTTCGTCAACATTTAGATGCATTTGCCCTGGGGCTATAAAGTATTTTCTTGGTTGATTAGTAGAAAAGAACCAATAATATTCTGGCACTTGCCCTATTTTAGTCAAAGATTTCCACGCTTGACCTGTTCCCGTTCAATTGCCTCTAAAAGTGCCTTGATATTACCTTCACCAAAACCACGATTATTACGGCGCTGAATTATTTCCAAAAAGAATGTTGGGCGGTCTTGCATCGGCTTGGTAAATGTCTGCAATAAATAGCCCTCCGAATTCCAATCTACCAATATTTTCAGTTCTCGTAATGCTGCTAAATCCTCACAAATATGACCAGTAGAATTTTCTAGTACTTCATAGTAAGTATCAGGGGTGTAAGCTACATCTATGCCACTTGCTTGCAAACAACGGACTGTGCTTACAATGTTATCTGATAAAAAAGCTATGTGGTGTACGCCAGAGCCACAATTAAACTCAAGGTACTCTTCCAGTGGGGATTTAAATGTTGTTGACACTGGCTCAACCAAGGTTAAGTTAATTACTTCCTTTCCGTTTTCCATCACCGCTAAATTCATACCCGATTTAGTGACAATACTCATCTTGTAGGACTCATGTAAACCCAAAACTTGGCTGTAGAAATTGACCAAAGAGTTTAACTGTCCTTCTTCAACAACAATAGTAACGTGGTCGAGTTCAGTAATCCCAATCGAATAACTGCGTGGGGGATTGAGAATTTTCTGGTATTTTGGAAGGAATTTATCTTTGCAGTGATTGCGTTGAATTAAGGAATGTACTGTGTTCCCGCAAGTGGCGATTGTTGCTTTTATGACTTGCCCCTCATCAGACTCAAAAACTGTTGGTTCCAGAATAGGCGACGCGCCTCGCTTGAGCATTTCTTCAAAAGCAAACGTAGCGTCATCTACTACAAAGGCAATATCTTTGACACTATCACCATGCAAAGCGACGTGCTTGGCAATTTCGCTATTAGGTTTAGTTGCGCCTGTCAGAACTATATGGATATTGCCTTGTTTCAGGAGGAAAGACAATCGATCACACATACCTGTTTCCAAGCCTGCGTAAGCAATTGGCGTAAAGCCAAAAGCAGTGCGATAAAAGTACGCTGCCTGTGTAGCATTGCCTACGTAAAATTCTACATAATCAATGCCCTGAATTTTCAACAAATTGTTTCCTTGCGAAAGAGGATTTTGAGCCTGAATATAACTCATTATTACTACACCCACACAATCTAGTTATAAACTTACAATAAATTCTCTAAAATTTGGGTTTCAGGAGAGGAAACCATCTGTTCTAATAAGCATTCATATCGTTCGATAAATTCTGTAATATGAGTTTTAGAAAAGAGGAGTTGCTTATAAATAAGGTCAAGCTGTATCTGTGTTCCATCCGAAATATATAAACCTAAATCGAACTTTGCTGAAGGTTGTCGTAAACTAATATTTTCAACTGTGAGATCTCCAACCGAACGAATCTCTCCTGTTGTTTCATTAACCATATTAATCCAGACTTTGAAAACTTGTGCAAAAGTTGCTCTCAGATGTGGATATAAAGTATCAAGTACTTCCTGAAATGATATGTCTTGATATCTACTTGCATCAATGGTAGCTTGTCGGACACGCACCAGTGCTTCTCGAAAAGTAGGATTTCCTGACAAATCAGTACGTAGGGGTAGGGTTAACACAAATAAGCCGATCATTTTTTCTAATTCAGCAGAGTTACGTGCGGAAACAGAAGCTCCCACAAGAATATCATTTTGATTAACAAAGTGAATTAGCGAAATTTTTAAGGCTGTGAGTAGGGTAACAAATAGGGTTACTCCTTCACGCCGACTAAATTCTTTAATCTGTTTTGAAAGCTCGATTGGCAACTGCCGTGAAAGCCTTTCACTAACAAAAGTCTCCTCCTTCACAGAAAAGTCATAGGGCAAATTTAGAATTGGCAATTTACTTGATAAATATTTTTTCCAGTAGTCCAGTCCTTCTATTAATTTTGACTGTAACTGTTGATGTTGCCAGATAGAAAAGTCCTTATATTGAATTTTTAAGGGCGCTAAGGGAGAAGGTTGATTTTGTTGGAAGGCTTCATAGAGAGTCCATAGTTCATCCATAAAAACAGTACTTGACAAAGTATCGAAAATTATATGATCGACTGTAAACGATAAAATATGCTTTTGTTGCGATAACTGAAAAAGTGTAGCTCGCCAAAGAAGACCATTCTTGAAGTCAAATGGCGATTCTAATTCTTGACTGCTGCTGCTACGCACCTTGTCAATTTGTTCTGCTTCTGATAAGCCTTGTACCTCAACAACTGGCAGAAGGGTAGGTTGCGGAGGATGGATAATTTGATAAGGTTGACCTTTTACTAAAGCAAAAGTTGTCCGCAGACTTTCATGGCGACGTACAATTTCAGAAATACTTTGCCTTAAATATTCTGTATTTAAGGGACCAATGATCAGTCTCGTAAGAACAACATTTAACGCTGCTCGAGCTTGTTCTGATTGGTTTTCAATTGTCCAGAAGTTCTGTTGAAAAGAAGATAGGGGGATATGCATTGGAGGTTGTGACACAGCTCTAATATGCAGAGACTCAATTGGCTCCATGTAACTGATTTGCTCTGCTAGAGACACAACAGTGGGGAACTCTAATACCTGGTGTAATAGCAATTCGATTGAGAAGATTTCCCTTACCCGCGCAATCACTTTAATAGCGAGTAAAGAATGTCCACCTAGCTCAAAGAAGTTATCATCAATGCCCACTGGGGAAACATCCAGAACCTCTTCCCAAATATTGACCAGTAATTTTTCATGGTCTGTACGCGGGGGATTGTATTCATGGGTTGCTCCTAATCGCTGTGGCAATGGCAATGCATCTGTGTCAATCTTTCCGTTGGGTGTAAGTGGAAACTGCTCCAATTGAATAAAGATACTAGGAACCATGTAGGATGGTAAACGTGCTAGTAGATAGGTACGCAATACATCAGTTGATTTTGGTGTAGATTTTGATCTAATAAAGTAGCTGACCAAATACTCGTCTGTTGATGATCGATGCAGAATGACTTTACTTTGAGTTATAGTGGGGTGGGCGTTTAATGTAGATTCAATTTCTCCCAGTTCGATGCGATATCCCCGTAGCTCAACTTGGTCATCGATTCGCCCTAGAAACTCGACATTTCCGTCGGGTAAATACCCTCCTAAGTCGCCTGTTCTATAAATGAGATCGTTGACTTGATTGGTATAAGGATTGGAAATAAATTTTTTCCGGGTTGCAGTTTCATCATTTAAGTAACCACGGGTAAGATACGGAGTCCGAATTGCAATTTCACCCACTTCGCCAATATCAAGGATTTGCAAATTGGCATCTAAAATTAACAATTGCGTATCTGCAATTCCACATCCAATAGGCAGTACGGTAGGTTTCTGCTCAACCTGTTGGTGATCATGGTCAGATACAATGAAAAACCCCATTGCTTGGGGAGTTTCAGTTGCACCATAAAAATTTACACATGTGACTCCAGGTGCTTGTTGGCATAACTTACTGACCAAAGCTCTAGGAAGCTTGTCACCACCAAAAAAGAGATAACGCAGGTCTTTGAGTAGACGGTCATTGGCTATGATGAATTGTCCCATGGATGGAGTTAAATGAGCGATCGTAATCTGCTGTTTTGCAAGCCAATCTGTCAGCCGACCAGGCGATATATCTGACTCATTAGGGACACAAAGTGTTGCACCGAGCGAGAGCGGTACAAAAATATCTCTGAGCAAAACATCATGAGATAGTCCACTCAGCATACTAAAGCGATCCGCTGAATTGAAGTTAAAAGTGTGGGTATCCCAGGCGATAAAATGAGTTACAGGAACATGGTTCCCTAAAATTCCTTTGGGTCTGCCGGTTGAGCCAGATGTAAAAGCAACATAGGCTAAATCATGGGGATTGACTGAAATTTCTGGAGAATCCGGTGAGTATGACTGTAATTGTTGATTTGCAGTTGTCACATCTTTCGGTAACAGTAATGATGGAATGCGTCCACCATTAGTTATTTCAGTTGGGAGAAAGCCCGTTTCTTCCAATTGAAAAATGATAAATGGTTCAGCTTGACGGCAGTATTCAGCAAGGCGAAGATGGGGATATTTGGCATCTAGGATTAAAAAAGCAGCTCCTGCTTTCAAAATTCCCAAAATAGCCCAAACCAATGTTGGACTACGGCGGCTATATAATGCGACAGTTCGACCCTTCCCATCATGGGTAAGTAAATAGTTAGCTAACCTATTACTGATCTGATCAATCTCACCATAGGATAGGTATATCTCATCTCCGACGATGGCTATTTGCTGTGGCATCCGCTTAGTGATTTGCGTAAAAGCGGAATGTATACATTCTGACCAGTCGCCTCTTAGAGGAAGCGTTGGATCAGGCAAAGTATGTTTTAAAAATGAATTTATATTTTTGGAGTCAAGCATTTTCAATTTTTTGCTTCATCTTTAATTTAGAAAATAGACAGGCAATCCCTATCAATTCAGGTAGTTGTAATTCAACTTAAAACATGCATGTATTATATGACAATATGCAGTTAGAAACGTTGAATTGCAATACAAGACTTTATGGTTACCTCGATCACCTATAAGTTGATAGATGTCTATGATATGAAATACCTCCTCAAAGTATTTGATGATATTTAAATACTATCGCCATTACAAAAGATACTTTATGTGGTGAATGTAATTATCAAATTATTATAAAAATGCAATCAATATAGTTTATCAACTTATTTTTACACGATTCCTTGAAATGCTACATCTTTAAAAACGGAATTTTTTGACCCAATTCCTTATGCATCTTCAGCTATAATTTTTGGCTCCTCTTTATTAACTCCCTGACCAGATTTAGCTATGTATATACCGACTAAAACTACAAAAAAAGTCAACAAATTGATAATGCTCAAGTGTTCATCAAACAAGAACCAAGCAATAGTTGTAGTTATAATAGGCTCAAGTAGAAGGCACAAAGAAATAAACCCTGAAGAAAACTGCTTGAGGGCATAACCTAGAATCCCTGCACCAATCACCTGACAGAAAAAAGCTAAACAAAATACTGGTAACCATCCTTCTAGAGAAGAAGGGAAAAGTTGATATTCTGTAAATGCAGCGACTGGAAAAGTTAAAAAAATTCTGAAAAAACATGATAACAATAGTATACTGCTTATGGAAAACTTGTCTCTAAGTTTTTCCATTACTAAAATGTTTGCGGCATAAAATACAGCAGAGAGTAAAGCTAAAGCATCACCAAGCAGATGAATGGTAGCAGTTTGCAAATCTTCAATGCCAATTGCAACGGCTCCGCCAATAGTTAGAACAGTACCGATGAGAAATCTGCTGTCAAAATTATAGCCTAATACCAGCCATCCTCCTAAAATGGCAAAAATTGGGGTCAAATTATGCAGTAAATTTGCGTTGGCTACGTTAGTCTGAGTCACAGACCAAGCCCAGGCAATGTGGGAAATGGAAATTACAATTGCAGATAGTACCAGCAGTAGTATATCAGAAGTTGTGTAAATCTCTTTTTGTGGGGAAGAATCTTTAAAGAATAGAAAAGCGAGCGCCTTACTTCCCTTCCACAGTGCAATAATAACAGTGGCTATCCAAAAACGATTGAATACCGTAGCATTAGGACCAATATACTGTTCGCTCAATTTGATAAATACTGCTGCTAGGGATAAGGTAAATACTCCTACCAGTAATAAGCAAAGCAGCATCGAAGTTGATAGTGAATTTGTCTGTTGCTGTGGTGATTCAAGTGTATTGGTCATGTTTTATTAAAGGAAAAAATAACGTATTAACTGACACCTATTCTCCCAAGTATTTAATTATTGAACAAGGACAGTTAAGACAGTTAAGCAAATTTCATAAAAACTTTAGATTTTGTCGATTAACTTTTTAACTGCGTGAGTAGTGAGGCAAAATCTGCTTTTACCTATAAAAAATTGGCAAAAAATGCCAACATATGCCTCATAAAGTAACGTCAGTAGACCGAAAAGTTTTGCGATCGCTCTAAAAAACAGATTCTAGGTCAGACTTTTGTTTAATTAACTATATATATTTTTGAAATTTTAATTCGCGCAGCTACTCAAAAAGATAGTATAGAGAACACAACTAAAGTTTTAAAAAACGTACCTACGAGCAAGAATATTTATTACCATCTAGGGAAATATTTTGAAATTACCCTTTTTCCTTTCGCCTTTAACCGAACCGTTTATGCTATGCGATCGCTCGATACAGTGAAAGTGAAGGGTAAATCAGAATTGATTAGTGTTTATCAGGTTTTTGATGCCGATACACTAGAAATTAAACAAGCTAAGTTAACCACAAAAAATTTATTTGAGCAGCCTTTAATTTTATAATTTTGCAGCAGCTTATAAGTTATTTACACAGTGTTTGCAAACTTGTGCAACTGATAGTGTGGCTCAAATTTATGTACATCGTTGTCAAAAAGTTATGCCTATTTTTAGCTGAAAATAATAAAAAATTGTAGGCCTTTTGATCTCTTGTTATATAAGTTAAAGGTAATACCATTTCTTTGTGAGGCTGCGCCAAATTCTCTTGGGTTCCTTGCTTCTTTCTTTGTGTCCTTTGTCTTGAAAAGTGACGCTCCTACGTCGCTAACGCTGCGCTAACAGAGCGCCGGTTGCTTTCCGACGCAAGGCGACAGGAACGCACTGGCTCGACTTTTCGCTGCGCCCTTTGCGGTTCGTTCCTTATATAGTTTGGCGCATCTTCATACAGAATTGGTATAAAACTGGCGACGGCGCTGCCGTTGACAATAGTTATTCGCTCAAAGATAAGTCCTATACGAACTGTTCTGGAGTTGAGAAATCACTAATGATACTTCTAAAGAAGAATAGTATTATTTATGCTTATTGAGTATAAATAATACTATTGCCGATTTTTCATATTAACTTTTCAACTAAGCTAAATGCTGCGTCTGCTTTTAATTGATGATAATGAACAAGATCGTGCTTTAGTTATCCGTAAACTGAAGTCAGAATTTTCTGATATTCAAATTGAACAAGTCGCAACAGCACAACAATATCAGCAAGCAATGGAAGCAGGTAACTTTGAGTTTGTCATCACTGACTACAGCCTGCGTTGGAGTGATGGGTTGGCTATTTTAGATCAAATCAAATCTCGCTACCCTAACTGTCCAGTAATTATGTTTACTGGTAGTGGGTCTCAAGAGATTGCCGTCGAAGCGATGAAAGCGGGACTGGATGACTACATCATCAAATCAGTAAAACACTATGTCCGTCTGCCAGTAGCTATCCGTTCAATTTTGCAACGATTAGAGCAAAAGGAAACAGCCCAAAATACTCTTGCTGAGCAAGCTCAATTGTTAGACTTGGTGGATGAAGCTATTTTTGTCCGTAATGCCAGTAGTGCAATTACATATTGGAATCGCAGTGCTGAACAACTGTACGGTTGGACGAGTGCAGAAGTACTAGGCAAGATACCCCATATTTTATTACAAACACAATTTCCGCCAACCTGCCCTAATATCGATGAAATCTTGCATCTGCAAGCAAAGTGGTCAGGTGAACTGACGCAAATGCAACGGAATGGAACCCAAATAATTGTCGAAAGCCGTCAGGTTTTAATGCGAGATGCACAAGGTCAGCCAAAAGGAGTCTTGGAAGTTAATCGAAATATTACCCAACGCAAACAGGTAGAAAAACAATTACTGCAAAGTGCGTTTTACGATGCACTCACAGGTTTAGCAAACCGAGCCTTATTTATGGAGCGTTTAAAACATGCACTTGGACAAACCAAACGCCAGGAAAATTATTTGTTTGCTGTACTGTTTCTAGATCTAGACCGATTTAAAGTGATTAATGATAGTCTGGGACACATAAAAGGAGATCAATTTCTGCTTGTGACTGCAAACAGGTTATCGCAATGTATCCGCTCAACAGATACAGCAGCACGTCTTGGGGGGGATGAATTTACAATCTTAGTAGATGGAATCCAAGATGTGTCAGACGCTATCAAAGTAGCAGGGCGAATTCAACAAGAACTGGCATTACCTTTCAATTTAGACTCTCAAGAAGTTTTCACAACGGCAAGTATTGGCATCGCTTTGAGTTCGACAGTAGAGTATGAGCAACCAGAAGATATACTCAGAGATGCCGACACGGCGATGTACAGAGCCAAGGCATTGGGTAAGGCGCGGTTTGAATTATTCAACTCTGATATGTATGCTTCTGCTCTGGCGAGATTGCAGTTAGAGACCGATTTACGTCGAGCAATTGAACGTGATGAGTTTCGAGTTTACTACCAACCAATTGTTTCGCTCACTAGTGGCTCTATTTTGGGTTTCGAGGCACTACTGCGCTGGGAGCATCCAGAACGGGGTTTGCTTAATCCTGCCGATTTTATTCCTTTAGCCGAAGAAACTGGACTAATTGTCCAAATTGGCTACTGGGTACTGTACCAAGCGTGTCGCCAAATGGAACATTGGCTAGTCAACCATCGTGATACTTCGCTACAGAAAATGAGCGTTAATCTTTCTGTCAAGCAATTTTCCCAGCGTGATTTGATTGAACGGATTGGGCAAATTTTGAATTCGACTGGTCTTGATGGTAAGAACTTAGTACTAGAGATTACTGAAAGCGCAATTGTGGAAAATAGTCAAGCAATTGAGACACTATCACAACTTCAAGAATTGGGCATTGAGTTATCAATTGATGACTTTGGTACTGGGTATTCTTCATTAGAGCGTCTTTATAACTTTCCGATTAGTGTGTTAAAAATTGACCGCTCTTTTATTAATCCAATAAGTACAGATAGTAGAAATTTAGAAATTGTTGAAATTATCGTTTCTTTGGCACATAAGCTAGGTGTAAATGTGACTGCTGAAGGAGTAGAAACAAAAGAACAACTAGCATTCCTCCAAAAATTGAAATGTGAATATGCCCAAGGATATTTTTTTTCCGAACCATTGGATAACTTAGCAGCAATAGAATTAATTAATCTTAAGGACTGATAATTTTTTCTGCTCCTAAGTATCGCTAGCTAGGTTTCATATCATGTTCGGGTGAAGACTTATCATTAGGACTGACGCGGAAGGGGACGCGGGAACGCGGAGAAATTTTAATAATAAGTGATTATCCGAACTTGATATCAATCGAGGTGGGCGGTTAAAGACAACCCAAAATAAACCAAGGGAGCTATTGAGGCAATGCCTAAACTTGGCATTGATTAAAAGGTTCTCGAATAAAATAGAGTGCATCGCGTTTTTCAACTTCCACACCGCCTCTATTCCAGCTTCCCCAACGAGTTATAAGTTTTTTCTGGCGATCGCGACGCTCAATCGCAATAGTAAAGTTATTACGGAGTTCCCGATAGCATCCATCCAAATTAGTCAAGGTCAAATCCAGTACTGGAATATTAAATTTATTTTCACCTTTATTGACAACAAAAAATCCTTCACTGCCTCGCTCCATTAACAATACAGTCGGACTATCAACGGCTGCCAAAACATTTTCTTTAATATTTTTTCCCTGATTTCCTCGTTGATGCATAATCTGGCGGAATTTGACACCAGACTTTATCCAAGAAGCATCTTTATTATCCCTGTTCAGTATTAGAGGAGTACCACTTTCTCTTGCGAGGACATAGGCTGTTGCTAGTAAAGAGTCAGAAGGATCGCTGTAGGGATTGATGGCATTGGAATTAATCTCGCGGATAGTATCATGGTTGCTGCCAAAGGTGACGCTACGCGGATCGTTTATGCCTGTAGGAACTCGCAGCGATCGCAAATCTCCACCGAAGCTGAAGGCATTTTTCATGGAGTTGTAGAGAACAAAATCTGTAACAGCAGCAATCCAGTTATAATTTTCTGCACTGGTGTCGCTATCTGTGATTACCTCAAGATAATTCCATGCTTTTCCTTGGCTGTATCGAGCTACATAGTTGATGTACTCTTTGATAACAACCTACAGCAAAGTAGTGCAGATATCATAGTTTCAGATTTTTGATACTTTATAAATATCAATTTTGAAGAAATATATATTGGACATCTCAAAAAAGTCTACCTATGATACTCCTACAGAGATTTGAGCGAGGCCAGAGCAATGGGTGAAAAAATAATGTCAGAGAATTTCAGAAGTAAAGTTGTCACACAAGGGGTGCAGCGATCGCCAAATCGCGCTATGCTGCGTGCAGTAGGTTTTCAGGATGAAGATTTTAACAAAGCAATTGTGGGTGTGGCTAATGCCTACAGCACCATCACTCCCTGTAACATGGGGATTAATCAACTAGCACTCATAGCTGAAGCTGGAATTAAACTAGCCGGGGCAATGCCGCAAATGTTCGGCACAATTACTATAAGTGATGGGATTTCTATGGGAACTGAAGGGATGAAATATTCCCTCGTCTCACGAGAAGTGATTGCTGACTCCATTGACACCGCCTGTAATGGTCAAAATATGGATGGCGTAATTGCCATCGGTGGCTGTGATAAAAATATGCCAGGGGCGATGATTGCAATGGCACGGATGAATATCCCGGCTATCTTTGTTTATGGTGGGACAATTAAACCAGGACACTACAACGGACGCGACTTGACTATTGTGAGTTCCTTTGAGGCTGTGGGTGAATACAGTGCTGGCAAAATTGACGACACCGAACTGATGGAGGTAGAACGCCGCGCTTGTCCTGGTGCTGGTTCTTGCGGTGGAATGTACACAGCCAATACTATGTCCTCGGCCTTTGAAGCGATGGGCATGAGTTTACCCTATTCTTCCACAATGGCGGCAGAAGATATCGAAAAAGCCGATAGCACTGAAGAATCAGCCAAGGTATTAGTAGAAGCAATTCGCAATCAACTTTTACCCCGGCAAATTATCACGCGCAAATCTATAGAAAATGCTATTTCTGTAATTATGGCTGTGGGTGGTTCAACTAACGCCGTGTTACATTTTCTAGCGATCGCTCATGCGGCTGGTGTAGAACTTAATCTAGATGATTTTGAAACTATCCGCGATCGTGTCCCTGTTTTATGCGATTTAAAACCTAGTGGTAGATATGTCGCCACAGATTTACATCAAGCTGGTGGTATTCCCCAAGTGATGAAAATGCTATTGGTGCATGGATTACTTCACGGTGACTGTATCACCATCACCGGTAAAACCATCGCCGAAATTTTAGCAGATGTCCCCGATGAACCACCAAGCAATCAAGATGTGATTCGTCCTTGGAATCACCCGATGTATGCCCAAGGTCACTTAGCCATCCTGAAAGGGAATCTCGCTACAGAGGGAGCAGTAGCAAAAATTACCGGAGTTAAAAATCCCAGTATTACTGGTTCTGCACGGGTATTTGACTCCGAAGAAGAATGCTTAGATGCCATCCTTGCAGGTAAGATTAAAGTCGGTGATGTCATTATCATCCGCTACGAAGGCCCTATTGGCGGCCCTGGTATGCGGGAAATGTTGGCACCCACCTCAGCAATTATTGGTGCGGGTTTAGGTGATGCAGTCGGGTTAATTACTGATGGACGCTTTTCCGGGGGTACTTACGGGATGGTAGTCGGACATGTTGCTCCCGAAGCCGCCGTTGGTGGTGCGATCGCTCTGGTGGAAGAAGGTGATAGCATCACTATTGATGCTAATTCTCGCTTGTTACAAATAAACATAGACGATGCAGAATTAGCTAGTCGCCGCGCCAAATGGCAACCCCGTCCACCCCGTTATACAAAAGGCATCTTAGCAAAATATGCTAAGTTAGTTTCCTCTAGCAGTGTTGGTGCCGTTACAGACTTGGATTTATTTAATGAGTAGGACTTACGCATTGACGGAAAATACCAAATATGGATGATTGAAAAACCACATCTGTCGTAGGGGCACAGCAGTGCTGTGCCCCTACACCCAGGGTCTATTTACCATCAAAGAATGATTAATAAAAGCCTGAAACGACCTATGCATGGAAACGCACACCATGATTAATTTGTACAGTGCGTAAGTCCTATAGACGATACCTCTCAAGTTAGAGATAAATTGTGTGCTGTGGTAGAGAATTTTTTGATTCCACTTCAGTAAAGTAGATATAAACAAATTATTAGAAAAATCCTAATTTTCCTACTCTTTAGCAGAGAAAAAATAGCTGTTAACCTTATATGTTAGCAGATAAATAGTTCTAAAATAACAATAAAAAACATGGATAACACAAACAACGTTGATACTAGTAAAAATAATTTGATTAAGCATACAAAAATCAGTGAAACTGATATGGATTTATCGTCTAACGAACCCAAACAGATAACTAAAACAATTAATATAGATGGCGAGCGTCCAGTTGACCCTAGTAACATTGAGGTTAAGGAAACAATTAATATAGATGGTGAGCGCCCAATTCTGAAAGATGAAAATTATGGCAGTCAAACAATTGATATAGATGGTCAACGCCCGATTGCTAAGAGTAATTTTCAAGACCATGACACGCTAAACATAGACGGCAAACGTCCAATTGATCCTAGTGATTTGGAGGTTGAGGCTATTCTTGACATAGATGGGCAACGTCCGATCGCTAAGAGTAATTTTCAAGTTCAAGATACTCTAGATATAGACGGTAGTCGCCCAATAGCTTCAGATAACGGTGTTGATTCGCCTCTGCCAATAGATTATCTAGAATAAAACACAACCTTCCTTGACTATCGCGCTCCAATTAAAAATTAAAAACACAGATGCGGGAACTATAACTAATTAGGCGGACATGATATCAGTGTATCGCTTCGCTCAACTTCGCTCCCTTAGTTGGTTGAGCGAACTTGTACCCACAGTTAAAGCTAAAAGTCCGACTCACGCAAAGCATTAGTGAAGGTAGCAGCAGTACTGTAAGCATATTTGGCAGACAAAATAGCGTTCGATCGCAACGTCGTCAAGATAATGATAATGGCAAAGCTGAGGTAGAATTGCCGCAACCGACTCCTCTAACACCACAGGAGGAAGTGCTGGTAAAAGAGGTATGGAACGAATGGCACTAAGAAAACGTAAAACCTAGTCAGGGCAGGGTGTAGGGGGTAGGGTGTCGGGTGTAGGGAAAAAATCAAGAAAATTAAAAACAAGTGCGAACATTAATAAACTTCTTTGCTACGCAACGAGTAGCGCGAACGCCACTACACCCCAATACCTGCAACCCCACACCCAAAAGCAGAGATGAATATTGGATTTGCCGATAACAAGCGTGCCATTCGGTATGGAACAAACTGCGATCATGGAAAGAACTTCAGATGGAAAAGTTCTTCAAGCGTCTGTTACTGGAAGAACTAGACTTGCAATATCTGTTTGGCGAAGCGATCGACAGTCAATTGCCACCCAACTATCTGCTCCACAGATTACTGCACACAAAGCAATGGTCAAAATGTCAATCAACTTATGTAGCCTTGTGCGATCTACTCTTGGATCTTCCATCTGTGCAAAATGGTCAGCTATTGTGATTTTCAGCTTGAGCTTCACGCCTTCCTTGGGCAATATTGCTACTTTTACAATGACTTTACCATCACAGCCTCATTGCTCAACTTCCATCCCAGAGTGCGATCGCTACCTTTTTTCTGACTTTAGTATCTATGTACTATATTTAGATGCGTTCGCCCTGGGGGCATCTGCCAGCTAATACTGTAGTGCCCTCGCATTTCACCGACCACAAAGGCTGCAACCGCAATAAATTTGCAGATATCTGGTTCCCCGATGGTACTGTCAAATCTTTGTCTATCCAAGCTGCTGCAATTTTGCAAGGTTTTCCGTCTTGGTATGAGTTGCCAAAAGAAGCTGCTACGGCTGGGTCAATCATTGGCTACTCTGTGCCACCTAGCTTTGCCACACAGTTATTCGCTCACATTCAACGACAATTAACCGAGGCCATTGGATGATAAACTACGCTCTAGTTCTATATCATCCCAAGATGCAGGGTCTTCTTTTGGTTCGAGATGAGTAGATAATACTAGTTCCTGGGAGTGCTTGGATTATCTTTAACTCAATCTGTTCGCATAAATTGTGTCCTTGCCTGACTGTCCAAGCTCCTGGTACTAAAACATGGAACGAAATAAAGCGACGTTTTCCAGCCAGCCTTGAACGCAGAGCGTGAAACTGGATGTTGAACCTGGAGTTCTTACGGTGGCTCATGGGGTTTCCATTGGAGTAGCTAAGGGCATTCCAGGCAACTACGAGAGCCGAGAGCTACAGCTTGACTCTCAGTGTCCAAGTGCGTGATGGGTCGCTATCGCAGTTGTATTGAAGAACTGTTACGTTGTTTTCAGTACTTCTTCCCCCAGCAATAGTGAGGCACTTGTTGGTTTGCACATTCCTAATTTGATAAACACCAGCGCCTGTCACATCGGTTATCCTCCAAGTGCGTGATGGGTCGCTATCGCAGTTGTATTGAAGAGCTGTTACGTTGTTTTCAGTACTTCTTCCCCCAGCAATAGTGAGGCACTTGTTGGTTTGCACATTCCTAATTTGATAAACACCAGCGCCTGTCACATCGGTTATCCTCCAAGTGCGCGATGGGTCGTTATCGCAGTCGAATTGGAGTGCCTCGACGTTGTTTTGAGTACTCACTCCTCCTGCAATAGTGAGGCACTTGCCTGTTTGCACATTAATCAGCATCAGATCGTTGGTGGGGGTTGCAGCAAGTAAGACAGAGGAAGGAACGGCAGCTAGCAGCCCTGCTGCAAATAGACCGTACAGGCCAAATCCTCTGGCTCGCAACAAAATATTTATCATGACAATAATGGGGTCATTTTGATAGGAAGGCATAAATCTCTCCGTACTTGAATGGAAAATATCAATTATTATCTGCACTAAGTTCTATATCTCATAATCCGTGAGGTATGCACTCAGCTAACAAATCCCCTTGCTATTAAACGCTGAGAAATCAGTGGCATAACGACCCCAAACTCAGCAAAGGCAAAGGTGGGTAGTGACGCCTAACTATTTATTGGATTGATTTTTCCCATATAGCACTCACATAGGGTGAACTATATTGCCAGTCCCAATGGTATTTCTCTTTTAAGGGTGAATATATTGCAAGCTGTGCATCTATTACCCCTGTAAGGGGGTATGAGTAACATTCGCGCAGAAAACCGGGTTAAGAGGTATTACATGAGTAATAAAGCATATTTAAAGGCTGAAACCCTTATTTTCTCGTTGAGTAGTGACTCGATAATAAGTTGAAGTTAATGACGTTCGTTATCAGGAAAATCCTTAGCGAATAAGGCTTTTAAGCTTATCCCGATTTTCTGTTCTGATGATACTCATACCCCAGCTTTCTTTGTCACCTTCTCATGATGGTTGCCATAATCTTAAAAAAGCCGAATGCTCCATTTAAAACACCTGCTGTTTTCACTCCACCCATCATCGCTCCCATAATGCCGAGTGAAAGTGTATCGACTCCGGTCAGGTATAGATTTTTAATTGGTGTTCTAGCCCCGATCCAGGATTGATCCAGGCGTTCAGGAATACAGGGAATGCCGAAGATAGCACCGCGATCGCTAGCGTCAAAGTGTTCCACCGTCAGTGGAGTCGAGAGTTCGGCATACTCAATCAAATCCTGAAAGCCAGGGTAGTGGCGCTCCACTAACTGAATCAGGGATTGGGTAATTTGGGCTTTGAGTTCAGTGTAATCCGCGCCTCGCCGTCGCCAGGATTGTTCCCGCCACTGCGAAAAGAAATCATAGTCAACGTGGGCAATAATTTCTGCCGTATGCCCCTCAGATAATGGATCTTTAAGCGATGGAAATGAGAGATAGCAGAATTTAGCGACAGGGATGGGTGGATCTTGGGCAATTGCGTCGTGGTTATAGGTCGTGTAAATCCAATGGTTCTCACCCCGAAATCCCAGTTGCTGTGGACTCTCTTTGAACCCTAAATATACCGTCACCATACTGCTACTTTTTGGAAACGCTTGAATTTTCTGGCGCTCTGCCAGTGGGTAGCTGGGTGGAATCAGCTTGACATAAGTATTGAAGGCTCCGGCATCAGATACCACAATAGGTGCAAAGTATGTTTCCAGGTCTGCCAAGGCATGTGCTGTATCTTGGGCTTTCACTCCCACTGCCACCCCGGATTCCAACAAGATTTCTGTGACTCGGCGTTGGGTGATGACGACACCACCCCCCTGTTCAATCACGGGAATAATGGCAAAGGCGATCGCCTTTGCCCCACCCACAGGATACCAGCCGCCCTTAAAATAATGGGTAACAATCGCACCATGAATGCCAAAGCAACTTTGGGATGGCGGTAAGCCATAATCTGCCCACTGGGAAGCCAGTAATGCTTTGAGTTGGACATCTTGAAAATGTCTGTTCAAATAATGCTGGGTTGTTTGTCTAGCAATGGCCCCGAAATGACGAACAAACCGCCTGAGTAGAGGATGCAGCAATACCGGAAATAGCTCCAACATTGAATGCGCTCCAAACCAAAATGCTGCTTTCTGGACATCCTTAAAGTACCGCCGAATGGCTGTCTGCTCGCGAGGAAAGCGCTGGATTAGATCGGACTCAAAGCGATTGGGGTCAGAATAAACCTCAAAGGTGAAGTCCGGGTAGACAAATTTTTCAAACGGATCGGGCATCTTGTGCCAATTCAAATTCCCATTGGTGAGATAGTCAAACACAGCTTTGCCAGTGCCTCCATCTCCCATATTTCCAACATAGTGCAGCCCCACATCCCAACTAAATTTTCTCTTGCGCTCAAAGGTATGGGTGAATCCCCCAGGGGTGAAATGCTGTTCTAACACTAAAACGCTTTTGTTATAAAGCTTAGATAGGAGCGCGGCAACCGTCAACCCACCAATTCCAGAGCCAATCACAATTGCATCAAACCGCTGCTGTCGAGTTGTTGTGACCATAGTTACTCTAATACAAGAATGTAGATGTTGTCGCTGTCAACTTCAAGTAAGTTACATTTTGTCAAAACAAATTAGATGCGTTTCCCCTCTATTTAAATGCGTTTGCCCTGGTTTTCTAATGGGATGAGTTTAATTGGAGGCAAGGAATCTTTGACTAAATTTTCAGGCGATCGCATTTTCTAGTTCTCAGTTAAATATTAAACACCAGCTTCAGTCAATGCTTGGGAAAAATCGTCAATTAAATTCAAACTCTCTGCCCATTGTGTTAAATATGCATAATCCAAGCTTTCTGCTTGCAACTTGAGTATTCCCAGCACATCTATCCGCTCCGGTTGGACTTCAATTACTAAATCTAGATCGCGAGTTAAACTATTAATTCTCGCTTGCTGCCTCTATCCTCCTGCCGTTGGATTTGCTGCCATTCAATTTCTCTTTAATTGTGCGGGTAGAAGCAATAAGTATTTTCACTATATTTGGCATGAATTACGATGTCAATTTTCTCACATTCTTATGCGCTTATTGCGAAAATAAAAGGTTTTGGAGCTAAAATACACATATTGCCGCAAGATTAGATTATAAAGTCACAGTCGTGTTTATGATGTTGGCTTGCTCAGTCTCTTGTGAAAGTATGGAATGAACGAGCTTCGCTTTTTCTAACTCCAAAAACTTTTGGAAAACCCTAAAACTACTCTTCTTATTGAGTGACAGTTTATAATATTCTATAAATATGATTAAGAAAAATGATTAAGCCTAAAAATGTGTATCGCGGACACTCAATGGAAAAAGTTGGTCACGGTAAAAGAGCGGTATTTAAAACAACTATCAACGAAAAAGAATGGTCTGCTGTGACTGAATTAGAGGTAAAAACAGCAATTGATGCTTGGATTGATCAAGGAATAGAGCCTTAGTTATTGCCTGCATAGCTTAAAAATGCGCTGGACAATCCGAATCGATGACCCATCACCGTAAAATCGAAACTCGACCAACTCACCGAGTCGAAACATAGGTTTTTCTTTAGTGTTCGGTTGTAAGTTGCCTGTGCCGACGCAAGGGAAACCCCACGTAAACTGTAGGCAAGATTTGCAGTACTTCTACAGAAGTATAAATAGTTGTCCGAGTATAGACTGAATGTTGGTAAAAGATGATTATAGTAAATTTATATACTCTATTGATGTGAATAACTCGGTAGAGTATTTTTGTGAAAGTGCGCCTATGGTAAGCGATCGCCCTCCATAGCGTGCGGTTCTTCTCTTAGGGTGATGGTGCAAAGGTTGAAAGACGAATGGGAACCAGTGGCTGTCAAAATCCGGCTGCTGCTGTCTAGCGTTAATCAATAATATGAGCTTATGTAATGAAATTGTCACTTTTGGCTTCATCGACTTGTGCATTAGCAGAGTTAACTTTTTCTTTTGCTGACTGAACTTGAGAGTTCGCTATGTCCACCTGGTGTCTTGAAAATATTCCTAAACTTACTGCCCCCAAAACTGCAACAACCAAAACAACAAACCCAATGCTAATTCGCCGTTGAGCTTTCTTATTTGCCTCACTGAGCAATTGATTTCTCGCTTCTACCGCCTCTTTATCCTGCCTCTCCCTCTCTATCACAGCTTCTTTTTCTTGGGCTATGTCATTTTGTAATCTTACTTAGTTTTTGTCAGTAAATAAGATGCGATCGCTGCGTTGCTGAACTTGCTGTATGTGTTCCCGGTTGTGGTAGTAAAGCTGTTTTTTACCAATTTGGCGATCAAATACCTGCAAGGCAAATTGTTGGACGCAGGCGATCGCATCTGCAAATGTAGTGGGTAGATAAGTTGAAGTTGTCATGGAAGGAGCTATAGGAAAAGGCAGAAGGCACAAGGCACAAGGGAAAAGATTGACTGGTCAGCGTTTCAGTATTTGGCGAGAGTCAAGAGTCGCCTTGGCGACTGCTATAAATTGAACGAATTTTACTTCTGTGTAAATGCCCATACGCCATTCCAATTGGCTGGAGTACCTTCTAGCAGCAATTCTTGGACTCGTTCTAGATAGAGTTTGGCAGTCTTATCGAGAGGGTTCACTGCAAGTACCTGTTCAAAACAGGCTTTGGCATCACTGAAGTTGCCCCGACAGTAGTGTTGAAGTCCCCGCTCAAAGGTTTGCAAGGTGTCAAGTTTTAGTTTTCGGATTGCTTCTGTTTCGGCATCGAGTACTTCGTAAACCGCGATCGGTTCAGTTCTACCCTTAACGATCGCTCGATCCAAAAAGCGAATTTTGTACTGCTCTGGGTTGCTCAATCGCTCCAAGACCTCTTCAGAAATTAGTAATGAAACACCATAGAACTTTGTCAATCCTTCTAAACGAGCAGTCAGATTCACATTATCAGAGAACGCATCCCCTTGAATCCGGTTGTGTTCCCCTACCATGCCCACCATCATGTGTCCAACGTGGATACCCATGCCTACATCAATTGGCAAGTAGCCTTGAGATTCTAGTTTCCGGTTGTATTTCTGTACCCGTTTGAATTTATCAACTCCTGCGGCAACGGCATCATCCACACCATTAGGAAAGACTGCCATCATGCCATCACCCAAGAACTTCACTACAAAACCATCATGGGCGCGAATTTCTGGAGAAACCTGTCGCAGGTAAGCATTGACAAAATCGAAATTCTCTTTGGGAGTCATGTTCTCGGATAGGGTTGTAAAGGAGCGAATATCCGAGAACATGACCGCCATCTCTTTGCTGACGTGATCGCCCAGTTCGATGTCTGTTACCTCGTGCTTGTTGAGAAACTTGAGATATTCGGGGGGAAAGAACCGGGCAAAGGAATTCTTCTGAGTTTCCAATCTCTCGAAGGATTCCTGGAGTTGAAACGCCATGCGGTTAAACGAATCAGCCAGCTTCTCAATCTCGATGATGCCGTTAGCTTCAACGTGTTGATCGAGATTTCCACTGGCAATCTCTTGAGATGCCGTGTTAAGTTTGAAAATTTGGTGGCTGATCCAACGAGACGTAAGAACACCGATCGCAGTTGCCGCCACAAATGTCAGTACGCACAGCAGAATCGTGGTGCGAGTATTGGCATTGATCCGTGCCATGAAATCATTTTCAGGAACAACCACCACCGCTAGCCAGTTGATACCCCGACCATCCTGAATTGGCATCACCTGAACGTAGTGCCACACACCGTTAATTTGAAACTTTAGGTGTTGACTGCTCTTAATGGCCTCAAACAGGCCGAAATGCTGGCGTAAATATCGGGCAGTAGCAGTCACTGTGGCATTTTGACTATCAGCGGCTGGCATTCGCTCAATCTTGCGATCGTCTCCTTTGCCACCTTTAACCTGGAATGGCTCCGGAATGGTTGAACTGACGACCAAATGTCCCGACGGCTCCATGATAAAGCTCTGTCCGTGGGGACTAATGTAAAGCTGTTTCAGGAAGTTTGTGATTCGCATCAAGGTGATGTTAATGCTCAAAACCCCCAGCAGCTTGCCGTTCGAGTCGTAGACAGGACGGACTGGAGAAATCCCCAAAGACGTATTCTCACGGGAAAAGAATGGATAAATTGGACTCCACGTAGGTTTACGAGCTTGCACGGCGGCTCTATACCAGGGGCGGTAGGTGGTATCGTACTTCGCCGATTTCAACCGCTTTTGTCGATTGCCGCGATCGTCCAGCAAGTAGATTTCGCGCATCGGCTCAGTAGCTTTGGTGCGAATTTTGAGTTGAATTGTGCCATCCTCTCGATGTTCCACACCAACAAACTCGTCCTGCTCGTTCCCAAAAGACAGATAGCTCTCTAAGTCACCCTGTCGCACTACCTGCCAGAAATAGCGTTGCAATCCTTCAAAGTCATCAAGCTTTAAATTGCCACTTTGGATACCCGCATCGGTGAGTTTCAGAACATTATAAGATTTATTCAAATAGTCCAAAACGTGTTGCTTAATGCGGGCACTAATTTCACCATTCAACTGAATTGCCAGATCATCGATCGCCTGCTGTCCATTGCGGAAAGAGAACCACCCCACCAAGCCAGTTGACGCAATAATGGGAATAATAAATGGAACAATCAGAACAGTTCGCAGACGAAACTTTTTTGAGCGACTTGCTTTTTTAATAGTTGCGTAAGTCCTATATAGAAAAAGCGGTTTGTAGTTTATCGATTTCATCTTGTCTATCTGATGATTTTATCTGTGCGGTGGAATTACTATTAGCTATATCCTGAGAAATTTTTACTAATTCACTCAGCTTTTGAACTATGAGCTTACTAAAATACAAACCAAAGACAATGGCAATTATCAGACAAATTATTAAAGATATTAATATTAATAAAGTCAGAAATGTTAAATCCTTATACAAAACTTTACATATCTAGTTACACTAGCTCTAAAAAGATTAAATGACTTAACAAAACATAATTTCATTAAACCAATTAACATAAGTAGAAGGACTAAATTAAACCTAACTTGAGATGATCGGGTTTCGACTCCGCGGTAATCGAGCGGAGTCGAGATTCAACCCTCGTCTAGTCGGCTTATCGAGCATTGAGCGTAGTCGAAATGCGTCTTATAAATAATTGTATCCATCTACTTAACTGATTTTTTGAAACATACAAGATTGTAAATAGCGAAGTTTATCTAATAGCGTATGTCCCCATTGTTGTGGGATAGATAATATATGTAAAATTAGATAGGCTATATTCAATTTTTGATTAATCGCTCAAATTCAAAAAATTTGATTAACACTTCTAAAGATGTTTGTTCATTTGTAGGGGTAGTTGCTTCAATTTCTTGTATGGTTTCTAGATTTAGATATTGAAAAACTGCTTGGGTTAACGTGGTGATTGCATCTGCTGGTAAAGAAGCCAACTCACGAGAGAGCCGATTTAGGCGAGATTTAGCAAAATTAACTTGAAATTTTGCACGTTTGAGTAAACGTTGTCTAATATTTTCATACAGTTCTGGGTTATCTGTAGCCAGAGTTCGCACGCTCTGATTTTTAATGATAGGAATAATGTCTGGATTTTCTTCTAAAAAGAGTAGGCTACCTTCTTGGTTATAAGATGCTATTCCTTCGATTCCTAAAGAACCAATATCCGCTAGAGCAATGATGCAAGCTATTGGTGAAATAGGTTGGTTCTGATTATAAAGAGAGGGTTGATAAATGGCTTGCTCTGTTGTATCGTAATCACAAATGGTAGCGGCGATCGCTTCTTGAATGATTCCCAAATCTGCATCTGTGAAAAGAGCCGTACTTTTTGGATAAGATGCTGATATTTGTTGATTTAAAACTTGTATATAATTCAATAGGATTTCTATAGTTGCATTTTCACTGACACCCGCTTCTCGTCGTCTGGATGTGTGCGGTTGATGGGGCATAAAGATTTGCACTAAATCATGAGCGATCGCACAAAGATCCAGTAACAATTCCATCCTCTTAATTGTCTCTACATCAGCTGACAAATAAGGACGAATGACTTGAAAAATTAATTGAGCGCGTTGCTGTACAGCCATCAAATGATCTTTTGTATGGTAGTACAATTGCTTTTCGATAATTTCACGCTCAAACTCTGCTAGAACAAATTTATTTACCCTAGCAACACTTTCAGTAAAATTACTACTGATATAGAGTATATTTTCTGTGGGTATTTGCTGGGAAAGCCAGTTTTGTTGGTTTTGTGAATTCATCTCTATTAGGAATCAAACATTTGAAACACCTTGTAAAAGTAAGATTAGATGCTGCTTACTTCAAGCTGGAATATTTGAGTTGAGTCTAATTTTGTAGAACAGATAAATTTATAACGGCGTATAAAATAATTGCCCAAAAACAGGGTAATTAATTTATTCGATCCTAAGCATCGATCGCAACTCGGTCTCTAGGGTGAGCAATACAAGCGAGAATATAGCCTTCCTCCTGTTCGCTTTCATCGAGAGCATCAGGTTCTCCTATATACTTGACTTCTCCTTGAAGCTTCCGTGTTTTACAACTACCGCAGACTCCACTGCGACAACTACTGTCAATCGCCACTCCTTCTTGTTCAGCTAACTCTAGAATCGGATCTTCTCCAGTACAGGTAATTTCTTTGCCAGACTTGGAAAACACTAGAGTAAAAGAGCCTGTTGTTTTAACTGGAAGAGTAGCTGGGGTGGAAATTATTGGCTTTGGTACTACTGTTGTCACTTTGGTAACTTGCTCAGTGATTACTTGAGCCGGAACCGATGGCTGGAGTTTTGCCTTTTTCGCCCCGCCAAAACTTTCTTCATAGTAGTTTTGCATGGGGAATCCGATTTGCTCTAGCATAGTTTTTACCCCTTGCATAAAAGCATTCGGCCCGCAGACATATACTGTGCGCTGCCAAAAATCAGGAGCGATCGCATACAGCATTTGTTCGTTGAGTCTGCCCATAAAACCATACCATGCTTGACCTGCGTCGGGTCTGGTAATGGCGATCGCTAAACGAAACTTAGGTTGGCGGCTAGATATTAACTCTAGTTCCTGGCGATAAATAATATCACGAGGACTGCGGGCGCAATGGAAAAAGACAATATCGCAATCAGCAGCAGTGTCCATCATCCATCGTGACATAGACATCATCGGTGTAATACCACTCCCAGCAGAAATAAACAATAGTTTTTGACTGGGGTTGGCAAAACAAGTGAATTTTCCCAAAGGGCCGCTGACTTTGATTTCACTACCGACTCTCAGATTGTCGTGCAACCAATTGGAAACTAAACCAGGCGGTACATCCAAAACATCTGGTGGTGCAGGAACACGCTTGACTGTAATTTCTAAAGTGTGGGGTCGTGAAGGAGTTGAAGAGATTGAGTAAGAGCGTTTGACTGGTTTATCGTTGATTTCCAGGTTCAGCGTCATAAACTGACCGGGTTGGTAGGTAAATAATATTGGTGGGTCAGCAGCAAAGCGAAACGTCTTCACATCATCAGTTTCGTCAATTATTGCTACACAACGAACCATTAAATCGCCTTTTGTCCATCGACTGATTTGTTCTGGCGGCACAAGTGCGATCGGCATATACTCACTAGGCGAACGAGTCGGCTGACTTGGTTGCTGACTCACTTGGGGAATAGGGATGGTGTATGTCGCCTGTGGAAGAGTTGGTGTTTGGCTTTGGGCTTCCAGAACTGGTGCGACCTCTGCCTTATCTGTTGCCGATCCGGTTGCTTCAACAGTGAGGATAAATTCGCCAATCCGAATAATGTCATCCTTTTTCAGGAGATATTTTTGGTTTAGACCCGCCGCTTGGTCATTAATGCGGGAGCCAGTCAGGCTAGCCAGATCAGAGAAGTAATATTCGCCCTCTTCATAGCGGATACTACTGTGAACTCGGCTAACTTCAACACTGGGCAGGACTATACCACAATTGCGAGAGCGACCCATAAAACATTCGCCATTAATCATAACTTCTGGCGATATGTCTAACTCTTGTCTCTCTGTGGGTATTTTTGAGTTTAACAGTTTGATTTTGAGCATACTAACCTTCCTAAGTTTCAATCATTAGGTATGGGGCACTTGTACAGAGCGAAGTCGTTGGCGTAGCCTCTCCAAGAGTTGTATTGGGTATTGGAAAGCACGAGGTAAAAGAGTGGAGTTCAAAGACTCATCAACGAAGCTCTGAGGTTCATTTACAAAGCTCTGAGGTTCATTTACAAAGCTCTGAG
>NZ_CAWUDO010000085.1:0-35890 GCF_963920935.1 Nostoc sp. CCY 9925
CCTTCTGAGGCTCAACTTTGACCTTCTGAGGCTCGACGTTGACCTTCTGAGGCTCGACGTTGACCTTCTGAGGCTCGACTTTGACCTTCTGAGGCTCAATGTTGACCTTCTGAGGCTCAATGTTGACCTTCTGATTGCAACACATCTTTGGTTCAAGACGCGATGAATCGCGTCTCTACAAATGGTCTGTTGTACAGACGCGATTCATCGCGTCTTTCTACGCCATTACCATCCCACCATCAACATTAAAGACTTGTCCGGTGATGTAGGCGGCGGCGGGGTCGGCGGCGAGGAAGCGCACCATCCCAGCGACTTCTTCTGCTTGACCGAAGCGACCGAGTGGGATGTATTTGAGAATATCTTCAGGGTTGTTAAGATTACTAGTCATGTCGGTGGCGATAAATCCAGGCGCAACGGCGTTAACAGTAATCCCACGAGATGCAAGTTCTTTGGCAACGGTTTTGGTAAAACCAATTACACCTGCTTTGGCAGCGCTGTAGTTTGCCTGACCTGGGTTGCCCATTTGTCCAGCAACTGAGGTAATGCTAATAATCCGCCCCGATCGCTGTTTCAGCATGATTTTACTGACTGCACGTGTACATAAGAACACACCAGTTAAGTTGAGGTCAATCACAGCTTGCCAATCTTCTGGCTTCAAGCGCAACAGCAGTGTGTCACGGGTAATACCTGCGTTGTTGACTAAGATATCCACGCGGCTAAACTTTTCCATGACGGCGTTAATTAGCGCGTCTACTTGCTCGACTTTGGAAACGTCTGCTTGTAAAGCGATCGCCTGACCTCCAGCCGCTGTAATTTCGGCAACAACGGCCTCAGCTGCTGCACTGGAACTGGCATAATTGACAACTGCGATCGCTCCTTGTGAAGCTAATTCAATGGCGATCGCTCGTCCAATTCCCCGCGAAGCACCTGTGACAATGGCGACTTTATCTTTTAATAGTGTCATTTAATGTTCCTCAATCTTAGAATACCGCGCTAATTATCTTATGGTGATTTAGGGAACATCTGAAATATTGTTTGGATAAAATCTCTCTATTGGTGAGGGACGAGCTTGTTGAGATGATGCAAATTATATAACTAGTAAATCGTAAACAAATACGATTTTGCATCGTTTTTATCTAGATATAAATTGTCATTTTCGGGAAACTCTGTATAATTATTTCGTTGGACAGAATAGTTGAAATAGACATCGAATTTATATGCACGAAATAATATAAAATTTATATTTTATAATAATTATTTAAGATTTTTCTTGGTGAACTAGTCTATATTGACTAATCTAATGTTTTCCTAAGAAAAACCTATAAACATATACCGTTTTTATTTTCTAAGAATTACCATTGAAACAAACAATTGAAAAGCGGTGTGTATCACATGGCAACTAAAAAACAATTTAACAGCTTTGAAGAGATGCTGTCTGATTCTGACGTACCTGTATTGGTGGATTTTTACGCTGAGTGGTGTGGCCCATGTCAGATGATGGTACCAATTTTAGAACAAGTGAATGCCCAACTCAGCGATCGCCTGCGGATTGTCAAAATTGACACAGAAAAATACACACATTTGGCTACCCAGTATCAAATTTCTGCTCTACCAACCCTAGTACTATTTAAGCAGGGTCAGCCTGTGGAGCGAATTGAGGGTGTAAGACAAGCAGCGGATTTGGTCAAACATCTACAAACAATAATTTAAGTAGTATTGAGAATGTGATGTTACTTGCCAAAGGCGCGAAACTTCGCGTCTTTTTTAACGTGAGTTCGATAAACCTCTCCCCAACCCCTCTCTGTGTCGGGGAGGGGCTTTAATATCCTGAGTTGGGTAGGAAAAATTAGGGTTTTTAATCCTCTCCCCGCTTCTCTTAGAGGTTTGCAGAGGGGTTCTTGGGAATCTATCGAACTCACGTTAACCGAGTAGTATTGCTTGCTACCCTACAAATCACCGTTTGATAAAACTACTAGCAAGTAAAATCTTAAGTAAACATTAAGCATATCTACTTATACGTCTTGAGAAAGTAGTTTAAAAGTTAGGAGAGCTATATTCTATAGATATAATAAATTCTTTTGACAAAAAGAACAAACTATGAATGAAAAGCCAGAAATACTTAATAAAGCTTATATTTGGGTGAATATTGATTTTGATAAGGTTAAAAATAGAATAAATGTCGTGAGTTTAAAGATTGAGCACGTGATCCAAAAGTACCAATTTTCAAAAGCTCGTGACTCAGGCAAAAGAAACAATTAGGTTGCTTGTAGTGCGATTGCAGTTGATATTTTTTGGCTAAGAACGTCTTACATTCAAACAACACCATTCTTTGCGTTTCCACAAAGTAGCAACCACCCAGCCATGTTTTTCTAAGGCATCAGCGACGGCTTTAGATTGTTCGAGTAAAATGCCGCTGAAAATAGCCCAAGTGTTAGGGTTAGCGATCGCACTTATTTCTGGAACCAACTCTATAATCACATTCGCCAAAATATTGCAAACGATTCCGTCCACTGGCTTTTCCAGGAGTTTTGTCAAAACGTCTACACTTCCCTGTGCAGGTATTAAACGTTCTGGGCTAATGTTATTCAATGCGCGATTGCTGATAGTTGATTGCACGGCCAACGGGTCAGTATCCACTGCATAGACTTTCTCTGCTCCCAGTAGCAAGGCTCCGATAGAAAGGATACCAGAACCACAACCAATATCCGCAATTACCGTATACTCTTGTTTGCCACTAGTACCCACAAATGATTGTGGTACTTCACTCAGACGCATTTCTAAAGATTCCAAACATAGCTGAGTTGTGGCATGATTTCCCGTACCAAATGCTACGCCCGGATCGAGACGAATTACTAACCGTTCGGTTGTTTCTGGTAATGGTAGCCAGGCGGGGTTAATCAGAAAGCGATCGCCAATTTCTTGGGGATGCCAATATTGCTTCCAGCTAGTTGCCCAATCTTCTTCATCAATCAATTCCCAGCGCAGGGCGGGAGATGAAAGCCCTATACAGAGGGCATCTTGACGCAGCCGCAGCGAGAGTGCTGCCAAATCTAGCAGTTGTGTTTGAATTGTCGGCAAGTAACCCCTGATTAAAGAGGAATTTCCTTTACTTTCACTGGCTGTGCCACGACAGCCAAAATCTTCAAGCCGCCAAAAGATAGAATCTTCTAGGTCTGGCTCACATAATATTTGTAATTCCCACCAGGTGTTTGCCATATTGGAGTGCTGAGTGCCGAGTACTGAGTTTGAGGGAGTTGGGAGTTAGCAGTTAGGAGTTCTGGTGTTTAACTTTTAACTCCTCACTACTGACTCCTAACTTTTTTCAGTCAGCACTTTACAGAGTTACTGTGTATGCGTCCCGAATACCAGGGACTTTAATAATCTCATCTAAAATGCCCTCAGGTAAAGGGTCATCTATGCTGAGAGCCATGACTGCATCACCACGGACGATTTTTCGACCGACTTGCATACTGGCAATATTCACATTGAAACTGCCGAGTAGCGAACCGAGTTTACCGATAATCCCCGGCATATCGCGGTGTAGGGTAAACAGCATATATTTACTGGGTGGGACGTTAATCGGGAAACCGTCAACGTCAGTGAGATGGATTTCTCGCTCACCCAACAAAGCGCCGGTGACAGAATGAGTACCTAAAGTACCCGTGGCTTCTAGATGCAGTGTGCCAGCATAATCTCTGATGGAAGCATCGCGGGTTTCAATCACCCGAATTCCTCGTTCTTTGGCTTCGATGCTGGCATTTACGTAATTTACGCGTTCCCGCAGAGCTTGGTAAAGTAGTCCTTTGAGGGCAGCTACTACTAAAGGCTGACTTTTGTTAGTGGCTAGTTCGCCTTGCAGTCGAATATTGAGTACTTCCACTCGTCCGCCAGCTAGCTGTCCCACTAGATTACCCAGAGTTTCTGCTAGTTGCATGTAGGGTTTTAGTTCTTCCAACACATCAGGGCCGAGTCCGGGTATGTTAACGGCGGAACGTGCTGGTAGCCCCAAAAGCACATCTCGAATTTGTTCGGCGACATCGATGGCTACATTCACTTGCGCTTCCGTGGTGGATGCTCCTAAGTGGGGGGTGAGGATGACTTCCTTACCTAGCGATCGCAATTCCGATTCTCCCAGTGGTTCTGACTCGAACACATCCAACGCTGCACCTGCGATTTTACCAGCTTTGATCGCTGCTGCTAAAGCTTTTTCTTCAATAATCCCACCACGAGCGCAGTTAACAATCCGGGCTGTGGGTTTCATCTTTGCCAGGGTTACGGCATTGATTAAGTGGGTAGTTTCTGGGGTTTTTGGGATGTGTAGGGTGATATAATCTGCTTGCTGGAAGAGTAAATCTAGTTCTACTAACTGACAGCCAATTTGTTCAGCTCGTTCTGTAGAGATAAAGGGGTCATAAGCTAGTAATTTCATCCCCATTGCCTTAGCCACAGCAGCTACATGGGAGCCAATTTTACCCAAACCCACAACACCGAGAGTTTTTTTATAGACTTCTGCACCGATAAAGCTATTGCGATCCCATGCACCGCGTTTCACCGAAGCATTAGCATCGGGGATGTGGCGAGACAAAGCTAAAATCATCGCTATAGCATGTTCAGCAGCAGCGATGGTGTTTCCCTCTGGAGAATTGACTACGACAATTCCTCGCCGTGTGGCGGCGGGAACATCCACATTATCCACACCTACACCAGCACGACCGATGATTTTTAGCTGGGTACCAGCTTCAATAATTTCTTGGGTAACGCGCGTACCAGAACGAATCATTAACGCGTCGTACTCACCAATAATTTCTATCAGTTCTGCTGGTTTTAGACCTGTTTTGACATCAACGGTAGCAACTTGGGAAAGAATGTCAATTCCAGCTTGGTCAATGGAATCAGATACAAGAACCTTAGACATGATTACTTTATTTAAAGCTACAGGTTTTGCTGCACAAGACTTTTTAGTTTAGTCTTTATCTGTCGCAATTCAGCAAAAATTATGCGTTTTAATATCAACTTAACCTTGAGTTACACTGCGTGCTGATGGTATGCGATCGCCAGTTGCTTCTGGTGATGCTTGCTGCCTCCTAGTCTTTGAACATGAGTGGGTGTTTGCACTACCCTGTCGCTAAATATAAAGCATGAATGGCATCGAACTCGATATATTTATCAATAGTTAAGAGTTACCAAAAATTTTATCGGCTTCAGCAACTTTGCGGAAGGGGAGTGGGGACAAGGGGACAAGGAGAGAAATTACAACAACTCCCCTGGTCTTCTTGGCATAGCCAATGCAGCCACGTATTATTACTGGCGTCGATCCTGAGGTATTCAATTTAGGCCAGACCTCGTATAGATGCGATCGTCGATTAACCCAGATTTATCTGCGAAATATGGCAAATCTGCCTAACTTTGCTCTTAAAATCACCAAAGTTGAAATTAGGTGCATATATGGCTGGATGACTCATTTTTAGGATCTGATTTTGTTTTTTAAATGAGGTCTAGATAAGTTTTTAGGTTTTGTTGATTTAGGGGGCGATGGCAACTTTCTGATGATAGATGTCTTATTAGTTAAAGAAAAACAAATCTGCGATCGCTGTAATATATTTGTTACAATAGCTCTCCCATTAAAAATCGCTATAATTCTGGTGACCCAAAAAAACCAAGTATGATTTGAGTTTTCGGGAGACGAAGCCATGTTAGAGTACAACTTGCCAAGGTACTTGCCCTCAGCCGAGGAACTACCCGACTCTGATGAAACCCCTGTGGATAATGAACTCCAAGAATTGATACCAGGCTTGCTGAAGGCGATACTGCTCATACTCTGGGCAGAACGTATGGACTGGTTTTTTGGTATAGATATGGGTATTTATTATCACCCCGATAAACCGCCCATTGTGCCAGATGGGTTTTTAAGCTTAGGAGTAGAGCGGTTTTATGATGAGGAACTGCGTCCCAGTTATGTGCTGTGGGATGAAAATGTTCTACCGATTTTGGTACTAGAAGTTGTTTCTCAAAATTATCGCAAGGAATACAGTACTAAATTAGATGAATATGCAGCATTAGGTGTACTTTACTACGTGATTTATTCTTCTCGTCGTCGCCGCAAACCGCATCTGGAAGTACATAAGTTAGTTAATGGTAGGTATGAATTGCAAGAAGGAAACCCCGTTTGGCTACCAGAAATTGGCTTAGGAATTGGTTGCGAAAGAGGAAATTATTGCGGTGTAACACGGGAATGGATGTATTGGTATGATGAGGCTGGAAAACGCTATCCCACACCAGCAGAACAAATCAAACAAGAAGCACAACGCGCTCAACAAGAAGCACAACGCGCTCAACAAGAAACACAACGCGCTCAACAAGAAACACAACGCGCCGAACTTGCAGAACAACGCGTTCAACAGTTGACGGAACAATTAAGAGCGCTGGGAATCGATCCAGATAATCTCGGTTAGCTAGACATTTTAAAATATTTTCAACGAAACTGAAAACTAATTTAGTTTTGCTACAAAAAGCTGTTAGTAAAGAAAGACTATTACTTTTTAGGAATAACGTTCCTGATTCCAGTTTTAGTAGAAATAGTATCACCTTTGTAACGAGGGATGATATGAATACTGGCGTGCATAATATTTTGACCTGCTTCTCGATTAATGTTCATTCCTACATTAAAACCATCGGGATAAAATTCAGTTTTGAGAATTTCTTGTACTTTATTTACCATAAACCAGCAAGCAGATTGTTCTTTAAATGGTAGTTCAAAATAATTGCTAACGTGACGTTTAGGAATAACTAAAACATGTCCTTTACTTATAGGATAGCCATCAAATATAGCGTAAGCGGTTGCTGATTCGGTTAAGAGTTTAAGATTTTTACGAGGATTACAAAATATACAATAATTAGATGAATTTTGCTGATGATTATAGTGAATATATTCATAAACTTCCCGATGTTCGTCTGAATATAATGAAGAAAAAGGAAGTTTAACAATACATTGATAGGTAGGTTTTTTGTGAACATAATGTTCGCGGAAACCTTCTTTTTTAATATCCCTTCTCACAGCGTAATAAGCTTTACCTCCTGCTTTTAATAAGTGTGAGACTTGCATCAGAGTATTAGCTTGTTCTTCAGGAAACAAAACATTTAAAACATAAAAGCAAATTATTGTATCAAATTTATTTTCAGGATATTCTGGAAAATAATAAGGATCATAGCCTGTAATATCACAACCTTTTTGGCGTAGGATTTTTACATCATTACCAAAGCCACAACCAAAGTCTAGTATTTTGCCTTGTAGCAGTTTTTGATTTAATAAAAACTGTGCTGGAAATGATAGATAAGTTCTTTCGATCGCAGTTAGATGGCTGAATTGATTTTTTTGCTGTTTCATGGAATTTTGGTGCAGATGTCCCAAAATTATTATTCCCAGCATCCCTTGAGGTTATGCGATGTCTACGATTAGCTACGCCTACGCATCAGGGTCAACACCTAATTCACGTAACCTAGCCGCTAATATATCAGCACGTTGGCGTTCCTGTTCCGCGCGTTGGTGTTCCTGTTCCGCACGTTGGCGTTCCTGTTCCGCACGTTGGCGTTCCTGTTCTGCACGTTGGCGTTCCTGTTCCGCTTGTTCGCTGCTCCACAAAAGCAAATTTCCTTCTGTATCCCACCACCGCAGCCAATTTGTGGTATTGCAAAGTCTTTCGCCATACCAAATTCCAAGGAATAGATTTAACTCAGGAATCCAAAAGCGTCCATTGCTATCTGCTTGCTGCAAAGTATATCTTCCATTTTGCAAGCAGCGTACTTCTAAATTGGGTTCGTAGGGATCGTAGGTTACGTAGGTTGGAACCTTCAGAATTCGTTCGTAAAAATAGAGCTTACCATAAGGTGGAGTTGAGCGAACCGAGAGTTCTCCACCTTCTGTGTCTGAGAGAAATTCCATCACCACAGCAACAGCACCACCTTCTAAATTCTGGGTATAGCTACGCCGAATTACATCAGCGGCTACAGGGTGTACTTGAGGGACGTAAAACCAGTCTGGTGCTTTGACGACGATTTTTTTATTAACTGTGGCTACGAGTCCAAAATTAGAGCCAATTAGCATCTGCGGTTGAATGCGTTCTGCGGTTTCCAATGCATCGGTAAGCGCCGCAGCGAGAACAGGTTGTTGAATATTTTCCACTGGATCGTCGGGTAAAATGAAGTCAGCTGGGAGTGCTTCCCAAGTAACAATTGGTTCTTTTTGGGTGGGTTGAATTTGTAGAACCATAAAATTACTCCTAATATTAATTTCCAAGTTATCAGTTACAGGACTTACGCAATAACTACGATTTTACGTCATTACGAGCGGAGCGAAATAATCGCCAAAAACTCTGGGATTGCTTCCCTACTCTACGTTTCGGTCGCAATGACAATATCGGTGTTGCGTAAGTCCTTGTAACTTCTCGCGTCATTGGCTATAAACCACAACGTTTAAAAGATGGTGCAAATTGCCTTGCCAAAACCGCTACAATAACAAGCTCTCAAAATTGCTCAAGAACTTTTAAATATATTGAATGAATCATCTTCAGCAGATAAGCATGGTGAACTGTTATCCAAGCAGAAAACACTAGTAAAGTGGCAAAAACTAGCAAAACTCCAAAAAAGCGACCCGTTGACATCTATCCAAATAATCCTAAGTTACAATTTGTTATTTATACTTAAATTAGTTATAAAGTATCACAGACGACAAAATTTTTATCAATCATTGCACCCAAGAAAACTTCTCTTATTTAGTCAATACTGATAGGATTAATTTAAAGACTTGTGGAATCTGCTCTTCGTAAACAGACTGGACTTGCATAAATTACTATCAACAACTTTCGGCTCACATTATGAACCGCTTTGCCTCTATTTTTCTCGCAGGCTTGATAGCTTCTGCTTCAGCTTTGGCTATTTCTCCTAAAGCTGATGCGTCTTATCTTGCTGAGTTAGATGGCTATAGCTATCATCACAACGATGATGGTAACTATGAACTTCAGAGTCGTCACTACAAAGGTGGTGACGATCGCCGCGATCGCGATTTTCGCAATATTCGTGACGATGACCGTCGCTATGACCGCGACAATAACCGTCGTTATGACCGCGACAATAATCGCCGTTATGACCGCGATCATAACCGCCGTTATGACCGCGACAATAACCGTCGTTATGACCGCGATCGCGACTTTCGCAACATTCGTGACAATCGCCCTCGGTATAACGACGAACGCTACCTTCCCAGCATTCGTGACAATCGCCGTCGCTATGAACGCGATCGCTACTGGAACGGTTATTAATCCCTCTGCCTTCATTTATTAAGCTTAGTTCCAGGTGAACTGAGCATTAATTCTACTTGGCGGTAGGACAGACACAATCTCTTTTTCCACTCATTGCAAAACCTGACTTTTCACTCTTATCTGAAAAACCTTGCTTCTACTCCCTAGTAGCGAAGCTTGCTTGGGGGTTAGGTTTAGCGTTAGTTTTTCTACATGACGTGAAAAGTCAGATTTCGTCAATGGGAACTACTAAATAAAGAGAATTGTGGTATGGTATCGTGCTCGGGTAATTAGTTATGATTTCGGTAATTATTAGACCCCTCCCCGCAAGCTCTTAGGGGAGACAAAGCACAGCTTTGGCGGGGTGGGATTCTTCTGATATGAATCCAGATGTAGAGACATTGCAATGCAACGTCTCTACAAGAATTTTGATATCATGCACAATCGTTCTCATACATAAAATCAGCAACGCCCAGAAATCAGCATTGAAATCTCTCTTATTTCTTTGCGTCTGGGCGTCTCTACGTGACACTAAAAATCAGCAAGGCAGAAAAATTAACTAATTTTCACGCTTTCATCCACCAAACTGGGAACTTTGACTTCTTGTTCAACTCCCAAGTCAAAGTCATACCACTCGTTACGCCATTGCAGGCGAAACTTCAAACGCGTCCAGTGGGGTGGAAGATTGGGACAAGCCACTGGGCCAAATTGAGTCATGCGGATACCACCAAAGCCAAAGACTACTGCTTGCCAAACTCCTCCAGCACTGGCGGCGTGAATTCCTTCGCCTGCGTTGAGCCGGACATCTTCTAAGTCTACCAAGGCCGATCGCATGAAATGTCTATAAGCTTCGGTTGGTTGATTCAAATCGCAAGCTAAGATGGCATGAATAGCTGGGCCGAGTGATGAACCATAGGTGTGGTCAGTGCGTTGGTTGTAATAGTCCCAGTTAGCGGCGAGGGTGTTATAGTCGTAACGCTCCCGCATCAAATACAAAAGCATTAACACATCTGGCTGCTTGAGAATCTGCTTTTGGCTTGTGGCTTCAATTCCCAACAGACCTTGCAGAGATTTAGTACGCGGTTCGTAATCAGCCAGGTTAACGTCTTCTAGTTGGAAAAACCCTTCAAACTGCTCAATTAAACCTGTCTTTGGATCTTGATTCACGAATAAACGTTCTGGAATTTCTGCCCAACGGTGCAAACGTTCTGTAGTTAAGTTGAGTTTTTGCACCAACTGTGCTGAGGTTTCGGGGTAGGCTTGCTTGAGCCAGTCCCACAGTGCCAAAGCTGATTGTAAGTGCCACTGTACCATGAGATTGGTGAAGGCATTATTATCGACGCGATCGTGATTTTCATCTGGGCCAATCACATCCAAAATATCGTAGCTGTGGCGGTCTTGGTTCCACTGCACCCGACTTTCCCAGAAAACTGCCGTATCTAAGATAATTTCGGCGCCATAATCTCGCATCCACTCATCATCGTTGGTGGTGTGCCAGTAGTGTAATACTGCATAAGCGATATCTGCGGTGATATGCACTTCGATGTCGCCGCACCAAATACGGACTAATTCGCCGTTGGGAGTTGGCACCCAGCGCGGGGTAACTTCATCGCCAGTGGTAGCACTTTCCCAAGCAAACATGGCTCCTTGATAACCTGCTTCTTGGGCTTTGCGTCTAGCTCCTGGTAAAGTGTGATAGCGGTAGGTGAGCAAGTTCCGGGCTAGGGCTGGCTGAGTGTAGGTGAGGAAGGGAAGAATGAAAATTTCTGTATCCCAAAAGATATGTCCGCGATAGGCAAAACCGGAGAGGGTTTTGGGAGGGATGCTTACGCGGTCATCGTGACGTGGTGTGACGGCTAGTAATTGGAAGAGATTATAACGGACGCTTAATTGAGCTTGGCGATCGCCTTCAATAATAATGTCACTGTCTTGCCACACTTGCTCCCATGCAGCAATATGAGCAGCTAACAGAGTAGCGTACCTCGGTTCGTTACCTAGCCTTTCTATGGCTGCGCCAATGGTAACTTCTGTCTCCCGCGAAGTAAACACAGTGACAATCTTTTCCACAGTCACCGTTTTTCCTGGATAAAATTCAAAGGAGGTTGCCAAAGTCGGAGAACTCCAAGCATTTTCCACGCGCACGGGTACAGTGTCGTCATCTTCTACCACTAACTTAGCCGCCATCCCCAGTTGAATACCTGAGTGCAGAGTTTGACTGTTCAGCCAGATAATCCGATCTACGCCACCTTGGTTTATCGTTCGCCAATGTCTAACGCCTTGGGTATGTGGTTGGGCGTCAAACCCTGCTTCCACGGTAATCTCACCCTCAAAGTCTACCGATGTGATTTGAGTACGAATCGCCAAAACATGTTGATCTGCTAAACTAGCGAACCGCTGAAAGTGAAAATCTACAGTATGACCACTAGGACTACGCCAGCGCACATCACGACTAACTAAACCCAAACGCAAATCAAGCCGCCGCTCATAGTTAAGAATTTCACCACTGCCCATGCTAAAGCGTTCACCTGCTACTGTCACCACTAATGGCAACCAGTTAGGACAGTTCACAAGCTCAGTATGAGCAATTGTCGCATCATCATAAACACCATGAATGAGTGTGGCCGAAAAATCCTGAGAATACCCTTCCTCGAAAGTACCCCGCACTCCTAAATAGCCGTTGCCAAGGGTGAAAACAGTTTCTTTGTGATGCAACTGTGTTGGATTGAATTCCGTTTCAATAACGTTCCAGTCAGTAGTATCAATCAATTGCTGATTTTGTTGAGAATTGTGAGTGGATACGTTGAGCATGAGTAATAAAACCTATGTTTTGGGGCTGGCTGTGGAAGGAATGAAATACACTTAGGAGTAATATCAAATGATTCCTTCCTTGTCTTTAGCGTCTACACTTGAATATAGGCTAAACACAAAAAATAGAGATTCTTACCAACACTAACGTTTCATATTTCATCTGTCTACAGTTAGATTTCCTTGATAATCCAAGTTACAACTGATAAATCTCCATCAGATACAAATTGGTACAGTTTTTCTTGAATTTCTTTCATAGGCAGAATAAATAGTAATCATCTTTGATTTTTGAACTTATCTGCCTGGTGCGGGAAGCAGATACTGTAGGCGAATCACAGGTCACGGCTCACATTCCAAGATTTTTAGCTATTCCAACAGATGTAGAGACGTTGCAATGCAACGTCTCTACCAAGCATTTTGTGGGGAATCGAGGGGCCTTAGCTTTGATTCGCCAACTGCATCCGAAGCGCAGCACAAGGGGGTAGGTGGGAAATAGAGAATCAGTTATGGGGCAAATAGATTGCAAGATTCAAGCTACAATTCTTCTCTGTGTGATAGTCTTGGCAGTGACTACTGTAGTGAAATTCTTCTCGCCCGTTGGATAACTCAACGAATTTTAGGAGTCACAAACTCAAAACTCCTTTAAACTCCATGCTGGCGATCGCCAAAGCACTGCAAAATGAAGTATACGACCTTTTGAGCGAACAACAGCGCCAGTCTCTCAATAATCTGGAAGATAGCGCCAAGCATCTCTTGCAATTAATCAACCACATCCTCGACCTAGCCGATATTGAATCTAACAAAATGGAACTGCAACTAGCTTCGACTTCAATTCAGGAATTATGTGACTCTTGTCTCAGCTTTGTTAAACCTCTGGCATTGCAGAAAAATATCCAGTTGAGCGTACAAGTACCCGAAGAACTCGCACCCATCCAAGTTGACGAAGACCGGATTCGACAAGCGTTCATCAACCTGTTAAGCAACGCTGTTAAATATACTCCAGACGGGGGCAAAGTTTGGATTGAAATCCAACCAAACGCCACAAACGAATATATCTTTTTCAGCATCGTAGATACTGGTATTGGTATTCCTTCCGATGACCTGTTCCAATTATTTCAACCTTTAGTCCCGGATGAAAGTTCATACACCCGTCGTTCTGCAAACACAGGTTTAGGATTACTAACGGTACAAAGAATTATAGAGTTACACGGTGGTAGTGTCCATGCTGAAAGTCAATTAGGTAAAGGCAGTAGATTCACAGTCAAGCTTCCTTGGAAGAAGATACGGGAGTAGGGAGTGGGGAGTCGAGGATGAGGGACGCAAAAACACGGGTAAAATTTCGGAACTAAAAAATAAGCTTTAGGAAAATCTACCCTTGTCAGGGAATGGGGAAGCAAAGAAGAACTTGCTATAACCCTTTGCTTAAACTTCGGTATTTCTGATGCTTTTACACAGAGAAATTTTAATAATATACCAGTTAGTTGAAGCATATTATAAGACAGAAGTTGAGGGTAAAACCCAGACACCAAGAGACTTTTAGTCCTGTTGCCCTTCTCTACGAGAGGCTGCGCCAACGGCTTGGTGCAGTTGCTACCCTGCGGGAACGCTAAGAGCCAACAAGTCGGGAGACCGCAAAGGCGCACTGCTTCACCTATTGCCTATTGCCTGTTCCCTACTTTATGTGATTATCCGTATTTCATCCCAGCGAAGACGCTCTGGTGCAAAGATGTACAGAGATTTTAATAAGTGATTATCCGGAGTTAATATCAATTACGGTTGAATAATTACAGTATTTTTAGATATTTACGCATTACAAATATTTTGCTAAATTCTATATTCAAATATTTTCAAGTGGTCGAGCTTTCAAAGCTTAAAATACGACTAAAAATTTTTTCCGTATTTGCACTGATTTTATTTACCCGAATAAATCCGATTATTCCTATTATAAAAAAATAGTAAAGAAATTGGGTTTATCTGTATAACTTAGACTAAAACTTCCCTTAAATCAAAACTAAAGAAATGCAGAGTATGTCAGATATAGTTACTAAAAAGTTGGGGAATTTTTTGCAGCAGATAGAAGAGCGATCGCATTTTCACGCAGGTTATCCATACAATTTAACTTGTGATTACAGTGAGATAATTAAATCTTTCAATTTCATGTTAAATAATGCTGGAGATCCTTATGTAGAACCAGATTTTGGTCTTCATTCTCGTCAATTTGAACAAGAAGTCTTATCTTTTTTTGCCCAACTTTATAAGATTCCAGAATATAAATTTTGGGGTTATGTGACTGCTGGGGGAACTGAAGGGAATTTATATGGAATCTTTTTAGCAAGAGAAATTTATCCCAATGGAATTCTTTATTCATCACAAGACTCTCATTACTCAATTCCCAAAGCAGCAAGATTATTTCGGATCAAACATCAAGTTGTAGATTCCCAAATTAATGGGGAAATGGATTATGAGCATTTTGAACTACTAATTAGCCAAAATCGCCATTGTCCAGCAATTATCAATTTAAATATTGGCAGTACTGTTAAAGGTGCGATCGATAACTTAGACAAAGTTCTAGAAATTTTAGATCGTTATCAAATTAAAAATTATTACATTCATTGTGATGCTGCACTTTCAGGATTAATATTACCCTTTTTAGATGGCGCTCCTCAAATTAACTTTCAAAAACCTATAGATAGCGTAGCTATTTCTGCTAAATTTATGGGTTCTCCATTGCCTTGTGGTGTAGTCTTAACTAAAAAAAAGTGGGTAGAAAGAGTGGAAACAATGATTGAATATATTGGTTCCAAAGATACAACTATTCTCGGTTCTAGAAACGGCCATACTCCTCTGATTCTTTGGTATGCCCTGCAAAGTAGGGGTTATAATGGGTTAGCCAAAGAAGCAAAGACGTGTATTCGGAATGCCCAATATCTTTTTCAACAACTTCAACTTAGAGAATATCCATGTATGCTCAATAAGTTCTCTACTACTGTAGTATTTAAAAAGCCGTCTCAAAGGTTAATTAAAAAGTGGCAGTTAGCAACTTTTGAGAATTGGGTACACATTGTAGTCATGCAGAATATCGATAGGGAGAAAATCGATACTTTTATTGATGAACTTGTTTTAGAAGAAAGATTGTTTGAGCAAGCAAAAGATTTACAGCTACAGGCAGTCAGCTAAACCATTGGGCATGGGAAGAGGACAAGGAGACGGGGGAATAACCAATGACTAATGACTAATGACTAATGATAATTTAGTTCCTTAAGAAGTCTTTGTAACAAAAGTTAGCAGCAAGTAATGTTTCTACTTCTGCACTTTGTATGGGTGGTAAGAAAAAATATCCTTGTCCATAATCACATTGCAATGCCTTAAGTTGTGCTAATTGTTCTACAGTTTCTATTCCTTCTGCTGTTACAGACATATTCAAATTATGAGCTAATGTAACAATCGCTCGAACAATTTCTAAATTTTCTCCTCGACTACCTATATTGTTGACAAAAGAACGGTCAATCTTAATGGTTCTAATTGGTAGCCGATGTAGATAATTCAAAGATGAATAGCCAGTACCAAAATCATCCATATGTAATTCTACATTCAGCGCGGTTAACTGGGAAAGTACGGTAGTAGCTAATTCAAAATTATCCATCAACAAACTTTCAGTAATCTCCAATTTCAAACTACATGGCTCTAGTCCAGTTTGCTGTAAAATTTGTTGAACTTGTTTCAATATATCAGCTTGGGTAATCTGTTTTCCAGAAAAATTGACGCTAATTGTCAAGTTTAATGAACTAGGAAATTGTTGATGCCATGTATGCATTTGTTGGCACGCTTGATAAAGTACCCATTGCCCAATACTAACAATCATTCCAGTTTCTTCTGCGAGGGGGATAAAATCTTGAGGAGAAATAATTCCTCGTTCTGGATGATGCCAGCGTATCAATGCTTCAAATCCAATGATTTTGCCAGTTAGCAGTGAAACAATTGGCTGGTAGTAAAGGCGAAATTCCTCTTGCTTGAGCAGGAGTGCATGTCGTAGAGCAGTTTCTAATTCTAAGAGCAAAGATGCACTCTCATGCATCTTTTGGTCAAACACCTCATAACGTGCTTTACCAAGTGCTTTAGCAGAGTACATTGCCACATCTGCATCGCGTATAATCTGCGCTGCTTGCTGATAATCTGCTTTACTGAAAGCAATGCCAATACTCGCATTGGTGAACACCCTATGCTCATTCAATTGAAATGGCAAAGCTAGCACTTTTTTGATGCGTTCAGCTATCTGTGTAGCCGTGTTAAGATCGTCAATGTCTTCAATTAAAATTGTGAACTCATCTCCACCAAAACGGGCAACTATATCTCCGCCTCGGACAACTGACTTGAGGCGATGAGAAATTGCAATTAAAAGTTGATTTCCTAGTAGATGTCCCAGACTATCATTAACGACTTTAAATCGGTCTAAGTCCAAGAAAAGTACAGCAAATAGATAATTTTTTTGCTGTTTAGTACGTTCTATTGACTGCTCCACTCGCTCGAGAAATAAACGTTGATTGGGTAACCCAGTTAGCCCATCATGAAGAGTATTGTGTAGTAATTGTTCTTGTGCTTCTTGACGCTTGATAATGTCTTGCTCGAGTTGTTGATTAACTCGAATAAGTTCAATAGTGCGTTCTAAGACCAGTTGCTCAAGCTGGCAACGGTATTGGACTAATTCTTCCTCTGCTAGTTTACGTTGAGTGATGTCACGTACAATGACAACATACTCCCGTAATTGGGGATTAAATGGCCGTGAAACAGTTGATTCAACAATTCTTAGACCTTGGTTGATTTTTAAAGTTTGCTCACTTCTAATAGACCATTGCTCTGGTTTGCCGTGATAGCAAATTAACAGTTGATTCAAGTTTCGCCCAAGCAACTGCTGAATACTTAATTCAAATAATTCTTCAGCAGCTGCATTTGTTTGACAAATTATGCCGTCTTCATCTAATACTAAAACAGTATCTGGAACGGTATCAAGAGTAGTGATAAATAGGTTTTTTGCTTGTTTGCGTGCCTCATCAATAGCAACAATTTGTGGTAGAGTTGTCCAGCAGGCGATCGCTACTCCTGCAAAAGAAAGCGTCACTAGTAAAATAGCTAATAAAGAATTATGACTATCATTAGTAACTTTGCCTAATAAATCGCGGATAAACCAACTACTTGTAGCAGTAATACAAATTAATGATACTAAGACAATTACCTGTAATACAACAAAGTCTGGGTTGTTTTTACTAGACTTTGCATAGTAACGGTCTGTCCAAAATTTTGGATATAATGCTGCAAATTTTACGCGACGTAGCACTGCATCTCCTAACATCAAAAAAATGGGTAATAATAATCCCACGAAAAAATCTCTCCAATTCCAGGCTAAACCTCCGACTATTAGAACTATCGTTTCTACAAAGAAAAAACCAAGTGACCACCAAGGCCATAACACCTCAGATTGACCTCGACACAGCCATAATCCTAAATGTAGTCCCATAATTGACAACAGATAACAAGTACCTGCTACGGTCACTAATTGAGATACATTTCCCAAATTCAAACAAAGCAGACTGAGGAGAAAGGCAACTAGAATGGCAGGCCCAAGAACACCTTGACGGGAAACTACTGTAAATATTTCAGAAACCTGTCCGTCTAAGGCCAGTTGATATAATACCCGAGGTGAATTACAAACCGCCGTAGCAGAACTTAAAAGGCAAGACACAGTAATTAGAAGTGTTACTAGAAAAGAGGCGTATTTACCCCAAAAAGGCACAGCAGCTGCCAGCAAATTTAGGAAAGCATCGTCCCCTATTGCTTGATTTGGAACTGAACACATTAAGACCCAAGAACTGCCTAAAAATACCGGAGGAATTAAGCAAGCAGCCACGGTTAAAAACTTCAAAGTTTTATCTGGGTTGTGGCTATCAGCAACAAAAGAAGAAGTAGTTTCACAAGCATAAATTGAATAGCTGGCTACGAAAAACCACTTTGCCCATTCTTCAAAACTCAAGCTATGTATACTAATTGGAGGTAAGTTCCAACTAGTGCTTGAAAAAGTTAACCATACCACACCTTGAATGCAAAACAAAAACAGTAATAAAATCGCTGGTAAGACAAAAAATAAGTGTAGCAGTGCTAAAGCACGACTACCACTGAACGCCACAATAAAAGGAATCGCTGTAAATACAACTTTTAAAAAAGTTTCTGGACAAACAATACCTAATGTTTGAAAATTGACTTTAATCAGGTTTGTCAAAATAATTGCGTACAGCGCTGGTGCTGCTGCCCAGCTAAAAAAGTATCCTAAAGCTACGTAACTACCTAACTCAGGAAAGTTTTTTAATAGCCTTGTGGTATAGTTCGGTGTTCCTCCTGCGATATTTGGCCAATGTCTACCTAAACTTTGTACTTGCAAATTAAGTAAAAAGGAGACAATAGCGCCAAACAACCAAACTAAGATAGCTTTAGACCCTAATGCTGCATGAATAATGGGGGCAGTACCAATCCATCCAACATGACCCGTCAACCCAAAGCCCCAGGTTTCCAGATAACTCAGAGTACGCGGTAAAGGCATTCGCAAGGGTTGATTTTTCTCTGTTTGGAGAGAATCGTTACTAGCCATTGTTTCTTAACTAGATTTACAGGCCTTTTCACTCAATAACTGAATCTAGCTATTAAAGCTTCAGTATAAGTACTAGATTTAATAAAAGACTAGCTTAATTAGTTACTAATTTTTATTTTTGTATATAATAATCGATATGTAAAAATTCCCTAATTCTTAAACAATTAGGGAATTTCGCTGTTTATGAGAGATTAAGTAGGACTATAGTTTTTGCAACAACTCCTGAGCTAACTGAAAAAACGCTTTTGAACCAGGTGATTGAGGAGCATTTAAAACAGCTGGCATAAAACTATCAACAGCTTTAGCAACATTAACATCAACTGGTATTTGTACTTTACAAATTTTTTCTACACCAAAATCTTCAACAACACGGTGCATAACTTGTTTATAGTATCTGCCAGTCAGAAGATTAGCACTAGACATACTGAAGACAATTCCTAGCATTTTTATATCTATCTTACTTTCATTTCCGTGACTATCTTTTAATTGGGCAATCCGTCTTTCTAGTAGCTGAATACCCACTACAGACAAGGGTTCTGGTTTAGCAGGAAGTATGTAGAAATCGCTGGCAGCTAAAGCGCTACGAGTCAATAGATTATAACCTGGGGCACAATCGAGCAGGATAAAATCATATTGTTGCCGTACAGGTTTTAAAATGTTATTTATCAAAACTCTTTCAAAGCGATTCCAAATCGTTTCAAAGTCTTGTTCACCTAAAGCAGTTGCTTGTTTATGCAGCATTTCTGACACAACAAATTCATCATACAAGTCGATATCTCCCGGTAATAAATCCAGCCCAGGAAGGTTACAAACCTGGGATTGAATGATATCTTGAATTGTCAGCTTTGCTTGTGGTTCTGGATTGATAACCTCATCTATGAGATATCTAAATGTCTTACTTTGTTTACGACGCTTAGCAAAATCTAATGGTGACATCAGACTGAGTGTGGCGCTAATTTGGCTGTCCAAATCAAGGACAAGTACCCGCTTGCCATGATTTTTAGCTAAACAGGTAGCTAAGTTGACAGTCAGGGTGGTTTTACCAACACCACCTTTCATATTTGCAGTTGCAATTACATATCCCATTGATTGAATCCTTTGTTAACGCATTTCCATCTAGGTAGCGTACACCCCTCTGAATCTATCAAATCTTCCATTAAATTTAATATTTTGGCACACTCAAAACTGTTCTGAGTAAAGAAGTATTGAATGAGCGAGATGGAGAGATGGGAAGATAGGGAGCAGAGGGGAAAATAATAATTCAACATTTAACAGTCAAGGCTTCGACTCCGCTCAGCCTTGACCTAAGCGAACGCGAGTGCGTCTCGTAGAGAAGCCGAAGAATCCACATTCACCACTCCCTACTCCCCACTCCCCTTTTCTTGTTTTACCAAAACATTGATTCTGTAAGTTCAGAACCCCCTGCTTGACGTCCTAGTAAAAAGTGACTCACTGCAAATAAAATAACCATTGGTACTGAGGCAAAGTGAACAATTCGTAACGCTTGCCAACTACCAAACAAATCCACAATCCAATGAAATTGAGCAGGTTTATACATTCCTATTCCTGTAAATAATGCCAACAGCAAGATGGGAATAATTGCTGTATAGGCGATACGATGCCAAGCATAAATGAGGCGCTTGGAATTTTGAGTTTTTTGTAATGCTTTGAGGTCGTTAGCTCCTACAAACCGATGTCGCCAGCGCCGGGTAATTAAAACGTAAATTCCATACCACAAGAGATTTAACGAAAATAGCCACATTGCTGCAAAATGCCAATGTCTACCTCCTGCAAGCCAACCTCCCAAGGTAAATATTGGTGGAATGTGTAAGCCTGCACGTCCACCAAAAACAGGGTTGGCATTGTAAATTTGTAGTCCACTGGTGAGCATCAGAAATAGGCTAATGATGTTACACCAATGAAATATTTTGGCTCCTATTGCTTGGGTGGGTAACTTATGAGGTTTGGTGGAAATGGTTGAAGTCATAGATTTTAATTGATAGTATTTATTGTTTATCTAGCCATACAAATACCTTGTAGAGGCGCACAGCTAGCTGTGCTACCCTAGGTAAAATATTATATGTATGAAGATTTTCAGAGAATGGTATAAGTCCTATATTTATCAAAAATTGCTATCTTTGTAAACAAAGATTAATTAACTAAAAGCTGGCGTGTTTTTTCATATAGATATGGTGTTTTGCTGTTGTACTCATCTCAATTACGAACTCTGTACCTTGACCTAATTGAGAGTTACATTTAAGTTTACCTTGATGTTTTTCCACTATGATTTGCTGACTAATTGATAGTCCCAATCCTTTTCCTACCGCTTTGGTAGTAAAGAAGGGTTCAAATATATGTCTTTGAATATGGGGAAGTATACCTTTAGCATTATCAGAAATCCGAATTATAACTTTCTGCTTTTTTCCTAGTTGTTGATTATTTAAGCAAGGTTGATGACTGTTGACTAATGATAAGTGACTGCTAATAATTTCTGTATGAATCCAAATTTTGGGATTAAATGAATAATTTTGGTGAATTTTTTCTTCCAAGGCATCAATGGCATTAGTCAAGATATTTATAAATACCTGATTTAGTTCACCAGGATAGCATTCAATTAAGGGCAATTCCCCAAAATTTTTAATTATTTCAATCTTTGGTCTATCAGGCTGTTCTTTCAGGCGATGCTGCAAAATTCTCAGAACATTATCAAGTCCTTGATGCAAGTCAGCTTTTTGCATTTGACCTTGGTCAGAGTGGGAAAAACTCCGCAAAGCAAAAACAATTTCTTTGATGCGCTCAGTTCCGGCTCGCATTGACCAGAGTAATTTCAAAAAGTCCGTCTTGAGAAAATTGAGGTCAAGGCGTTGCAAATGTAAGCCAATGACTGGGGTTGGTGTGGGATAGTAATGTTGATAAAGTTCAATAACTCTGATTAAGTCTTCAGTGTATTGACTGGCAGGATGGAGATTGCAGTAGATAAAGCTAACTGGGTTATGAATTTCGTTAGCTATATCTGCCACCAGTTGACCGAGATTAGCCATTTTCTGGTTCTCGAATAACTGTCTTTGGGTAGATTGGAGTTTTTGCTGGGTAATTTCTAGCTGCTGGGATTTTTCTCTGACTTGGGTTTCGAGAGACTGGCGTTCGGCAATTTCTTTTTGGAGTTGTTGAGATAGTTGGTATTCTTGAATAGCGATCGCTTTCTGTTGAGTAATATCTTTGTGTGTCCCCGCCATCCGCACTGGTTTACCAAATTCATCCCACTGAAATACTTTGCCACAAGTCAGAATCCATTTCCACTCACCGGATTTAGTTAACATCCGTAATTCCACTTCAAACACAGGTGTGTATTCTTGAAGATAATCCTGCAATACCTGGCGAATTCTCGGCAAATCCTGGGGATGTACCAGTTGCTCAAAAGATTTCAAATCGTTATCGATTTCGTCTGGTTCATACCCCAGAATGCTTTTCCACTGAGGATCGTAATAAGTTTTATCTGTTACCAGATTCCAATCCCACAACCCTAAGCCACTGGCTATTAAGGCCATTTCTAAGGCCGCTTGCGAGCATTGGCAAGGACCTGAATTCTCTGAAACTAAATTTTTTTGTCCTTTTTCTAGTTGTTCTGGCTCTGAAAAACTCTGGTTATCTTGTACCGAGAGTTGAGTTTCCAATGGATTAATAGTGGGTTCTTCGATATGCATAGCCACTGTTACGATGAGGAAGATATCCTGTGCTTCTCTCTCTACGCTGTCTTAGCACCGTGACGATACAGTTATGGACAGTACGGTTTTGTTAACAAATCGTCAACTCAGTTGATTAGACTGTAACTTAGATCTCAGATTATCAGCCCAGATCGTTAATTTGGATGTAATTTAGCAAAAACTAAATGGACAAATCTTACCTTTGTTGCGATCGCCTTAGCTATTTTTGAGAAAAAAACAGCTAATTTGTGTGCATCTACATTCTAAGATATGTCTCAAAAAAGTAGATCGAATCACATAAAATTAGAGAAAAACTCGCAAAAATTTGTAAAAAAATTTTATGATGAAATCACGTCAAATATCTGAGGATACAAAAAAATTATCCAGACTTGTTTGTAGCTTTTTGGAAAGGGCTGGCTGTTACCCACACAAAACAAGCTACATAAAGTTGCCAAGAATAATCGTGTGAGACAATTTCATGCTGAATTAGAGTCAATGAGTGATGACTATAGACGAAGTAGTACTCCTATTAAAAGCCAGTCAAGCAACCGGTTTAACAACACTCCAAGAAATTGTATTGCGTTCTTCCTGGGAAGGAAAAACCTACACCAATATAGCAGTTGAAGTAAATTATGCTGAGGATCGCCTCAGAAAAGTTGCTGCTGATTTATGGCAAATCCTGAGTGATTTTTACAAAGAACCGATAAATCAATCCAATTTCCGCCAAACTCTAGAAAATCATCGTCTTAATAAAGCACATCAGCAGTTAGTTAAGGAATATAACCAAACTGCCACAGCCATATCTTTAGAATTTCCAAGTGGACCAGTATCCCTAAATTCCAGATTCTATATTTCTCGCCCACCAATTGAGGAAGTTGCTTACGCAGAAATAACTCAACCAGGGAGTGTCATCTCCATCAAAGCACCCAAAAAAATGGGGAAAAGCTCCCTAGTTCTGCGGCTGCTTGCACGCGCTAAAAAACAACACTTCTGCACCGTAAGCTTAGACTTTCAGCAAGCAGACAAAACAGTATTTGCTAATTTGGATAAATTTTTGCGTTGGTTTTGTGCCAATGTCAGTCGGGAATTACAGCTAGAAGCAAAACTCAATGATTATTGGGATGAACAGATGGGTAGCAAAGTCAGCTGCTCTATCTATTTCCAAAAATATTTATTGTCTGCGTTAGAAGCTCCTCTGGTTTTAGTCTTGGATGAAGCGGATTGGGTGTTTGATTATCAGGAAATTGCCGGAGAATTGTTAGCATTAGTGCGTTCGTGGCACGAACAAGCTAAAGCAGTAGAAATTTGGCAAAAACTACGCTTGGTTCTGGTTTACTCTACAGAAATTATTGTTCCCATCAAACTGACTCAATCACCATTTAATATTGGTTTGCCGATTAAATTGCCTTTGTTTACAAAAGAACAAGTGCAAGATTTAGCACAACGTCACGGTTTGGATTGGAAAGATGGTAAAGATGCTGACAGTTTAATGGCAATGCTGGGGGGACATCCTTACTTGGTACGATTGGCTTTATATCATCTTGTAGGTAAAGGAGGATTACAAGGTAATTTAAAACAGCTATTGCAACAAGCACCTACAAACTCAGGAATTTATCATGAGTATTTAAAGCAAGATATATTAGTACTACGAGATGAACCAGATTTAGCAGCAGCTTTTTATCAAGTAATTAATGCTAAAAATTATGTGAAATTAGAACCAGCATTGGCATATAAATTACAGTCTATGGGACTAATTAATTTAGAAGGCGATCGCTGTACTCCCACATGTGAATTATATCGTTTATATTTTCGCGAATATCTGAAAATTCATCAGGAATTTAACAATAATTATGTTGAACAATTGAAACAAGAAAATCAACAATTAGTTGTCCTCTCTAGCTTAGATGAACTAACTCAATTAGTAAATCGTCGCTATTTTCAAACTTCCCTACAAATTGAATGGCAAAGTTCTGTTCGTCAGTGCACCCCAATATCACTAATTTTATGCGATATTGACTATTTCAAAATTTATAATAAAACTTACGGCATTGCCGCAGGAGATCGGTGTTTACGAAAAATTGCTAATACTATCTGTAACTGCGTAACATGCTTATTAAGTAATAGTACTTTCTCATCTTCTACTAATAAAACTGCTTATCCTGCTACTAATTATTTTGCAACTTTCCCAACAGGAGATTTAAAAGATGAAAATAACGAGGTGTTAGTGGCTCGCTATGGTGGTGAAGAATTTGTGATTCTCGCAAAAATAGATGTTGCTGCTGCAATGTACATAGCCGAATATATTCGAGAGGAAGTAAAAACATTGGCGATTCAGTGTGAGTATCCTAGCATTGGTGGTTTGCCTGCTCCTGTTTTGACTGTGAGTTTAGGGGTAGCTAGTATTATTCCCGCGGTTGAAACTGAGCCTGCTAATTTAGTTAATGCTGCTGAAAAAGCACTTTATCACGCTAAAAGGCAAGGACGCGATCGCGTTGTTTTAGGTTAACTATTAATAATAATTTCTACCACGCTCGCTAATACTAAGCGATCGCCCCTTGATATCAAGCAAGTATTTGATGTAACTCTAATAAAGCCAGTTTCGAGCGTTGACCAGTCTAATATCTTCAGACTTGGCAATAAAAGCGATCGCTATGGCTGACCCATCATGTTATAGTTATATTTGTTACAAACAATAACAGTATTGTGTAAAAAGTTTGAGTTTACTAACAAAAGAATTATTCAGATGATTGTTATCACTAAAAAGCTCTATAGGAATCATATTTGATTTTTGAAATATACGTAGGGTGTGTTATGCCGTAGGCTAACGCACCAAAACCTTCGGGTGGTGCGTTACGGAAGCCGTAACACACCCTACACATACTTAGATTTTTTCAGAAATCAAATACTAGTCCTATATATTTATTTTGAGCAAGTGTAATTTTATTCGTAAAAATCACTAAATTATATTATTTAATAAATATGTGAATTAGGCTTTTCAGAGTTTTTTTATAATATCCAGTAAATTTTTATCGTGTTAGAAATAGTTTGTTTGGTATCTAGAGAATGACTGAGAACAAAGAGAAAAATAACTCTAACGACTTCAGTGCTAAAATCGCAAATGCTTTGGAGGGAGTTTTTGAGAGCGTTGCCCTTACAAGAAAACAGCACTTTATAGAAAATCCAACTAAGCGACCCACTCGACAAGATATTGATTCCATAACTAAAAGTTATTCCAACCAGAATGCTCTGATTGCAGGTGCGGCTAATTTCATTCCCGGTCCGTGGGGAATGCTTGCTACTGTACCCGAACTAGCCGCTATTATTAGAAATCAAATTCAAATGATCTACGACCTCGGCGTAGCACACGGGAAAGAAGCACACTTAAATAAAAATCTCTTACTTGGGATATTTTCTACAGTACTAGGAGGGGGCGCCATCGGGTTGGTGAGTGTTAAAGGTAGTCAGTTGCTTGTGAAAAAAGCATCTCTGAGAGTAATACAAAAAATAATCATTTGGCTTGGAGGCAATATCTCCCAGAAATTACTTAAACGATTTATCGCTAAATGGTTACCTATTGCAGGGGCAGCGGCAATGGCAATATGGGCACGGCAGTCAACAATAAGTATGGGAGAAAAAGCATCTCAAATGCTAGCTATGGATATTGTCACCTCAGAGGAAGAAGTCAGTGAAGGCGACATTCCCTCCTAAGACCTATGGTGTATACACAACTCTTGAAATCCCACCTAACGCTTGGTTGTGTCATCTAGCTCTGGGCTGTTGGATGTTTGCGGAAGCCCGTCATTGCGTTCGCGTAGCGTCTCGTAGAGACGAGGAACGACGAAGCAATCACAAAAACTAAAGGATTATGCGATTACTTCGCTTTGCTCGTAATGACAAATTAAAGGGTCTATAAGCCTTGAAACCCTTGCAGACAGTACTTGTGTGTACACCGTAGCTCGTAAGACAAGACGAGAAACAGCTATGTAAAATTGTCGCCAAGCGCCACATCCTAAATAATTCGGGGTGCGTTAGCCTACGGCATAACACACCCTACTTTATATACATTGAATTTTTATCGTTGACTTACTTATCCTTGTGAATTCTTGTTTAAGAAATCATTCTCTGAAGTTTCTTCCGCGATTTTTTCAAAAAACGATTCATTTGCGACATCACATTAGGAACTTTCAACTCTTTTGGTTTTCGTTCTGGCTGTTTGAGAAATCGATAATATAAAAACTCATCTCTATAATCAATATTCACATCTTCTCCTTGACATAAACGAGCAAAGTCAATAGAAGAATAGCTCATATAATGAATGCGATGAATTGGTTTTAAGCCATCTTCATTGTAAAGAACATTATTAATATTTACGAATCTGTCTGCATTAGCACAGTTACCTGTCCTATCTTGAGGATTGGGACTGAGGGTAAAGTTAAATATTCGGGGATCGCCGTATAAAGTTATATAAACGAATATGCCAGAACTAGACCACCAAGAACCTGGACGAATCCATTCAAATTCACCTTTTTCAATCCATCTTTCTTTAATGATATCTAAATCTTCGCCACCGAAAAGCAACCGCTTAGAACCAAAAAAGCTATCACAATGAATTTTGGCACGCAAATCAGCTTCTGTTAGCTGTGTGACTTTTTCAAGTACATCAATATTTAATTGTGTTTTTTCTCTAGGTTTAGCATGTTCCCAATCGTTAAATATTAAATCGTAATTATCCAGCTTTTCAAAAACGTCATCAATTGGTTTCATGGCTAAACTATCAGCATCATAAAACACAAATTTATCAAACTCGCCATTAAAAGAAGCAAACTTTCGGTGTACAGAACCTTTGTACCATCCTGGACGATTTAATTTAGAATCATTTGCTCTGGGATGAGCATCCCAAAGCTCATTGATGAAATTATCCCAGCGATGAATTGCTTCCCAATCTTCAAAAAGTGTGATATTTTTTCTAGATTTGAGTTCCTGTTTAACCAAATCTAATTGCTGGTTATAAGGAATCACACAAACAGGAATATCTTCTCCAACATTTACCTCAATGCTGTTTAGCAAAGCAACTAATTGGTCGTATACAGTATCATTGGCAAGCGTATAAATACCAAATGATTTCATTTTGCTAAATCCTACTTAACTTATAGACTAGTTTGTTCGCTCAGCACTTTGTCAGTGACAGTTACATACTGACTTACACTGGACTATAAAAACAATAGCTGAGGTAGAACTATACAGTAAATTTACCATTACGGTCTGTTAATAGGTAACTAGCTTTTTGTTTGCTTTAATTTATGAAAATTTTACAAATCATATATTAAGGGATACTTATGATGACATACAGGCATAAAGCAGGTCATGGTGTATGTATCACATTTGATGCATTACTTGTATGAACATCTTGATGGTATCTTGCACCTTTCCCTACCCACCAACAAGGGGGGGAACCCAAGTCAGGACATTTTATTTACTTAAGTATTTAGCTCAACACCATACTGTTACCTTGGTTACTCAACGAGAACACGGTGTTACTGATGCGGAATTAGTAGGATTACGTGATTGTGTCGATCATTTGGTAGTTTTCGATCGCCCGCAAGATTCTGCAACCACAGCCAAAATGTTGAAAAAGATACAGCGTTTTGGTAAATTTTTGTTTCAGGGTACACCCCCAAGTGTACTCAACCACTACTCAGTGGAGATGCAGACCTGGCTTAATAATTGGGTAGAAGCAGGAAAATGTGATGCGATCACTTGCGAACATAGCGTCAATGAAATTTATGTGCAGCCACATTTTCAGAAACAGCTAAAAACCATAGTTAATGTTCATAGTTCTGTTTATGCCACTTGTCGTAAACAACTAGCGATCGGTATTTCTCAAAATACAATCAGAGACAAAATTAATCTGCCACTTTTGCGTCGTTATGAACAAAATTACTGTGCTAAATTTTCAGAAATTGTTGTGACAACAGAAGAAGATAAACTGCAAATACAAGAATTTAACCCCAATAGTAAAATTACAGTTATCACCAACGGCGTAGATTTAGTTTCTTTTCCCTATCGTACCAGCGATCCAGGGGGACATCATTTAATTTTTATTGGTGCAATGGATTATTTGGCGAATGTTGATGCTGTGTGCTTTTTCAGCAATGAAGTATTGCCAGAAATCCAAAAGAAATATCCTGACACAACTTTCGAGATTGTCGGTTCTCATCCAGCGCCAGAAGTTTTAGCACTTAATAAAAAACCAGGAATTCATGTTACTGGACGTGTACCTTCAATGGTAGAGTATTTGCACAAAGCAACAATCTGCGTTGTACCGATGCGGACTGGCTTTGGCATTAAAAATAAGACTCTAGAAGCAATGGCAGCTGGTGTACCAATAGTGGCAAGCGATCGCGGTTTAGAAGGATTAGCTGTAGACGGTACTAGCGAACCATTACGTGCATTACGAGCCAATCAACCTGCACAGTACGTCAGCGCAATTAGTAAATTATTCGAGAATCCCCAATTGCGATCGCAATTGTCGCAAAATGCCAGACAACTAGTAGAAGCAGAATTCACTTGGGATATCGCTGGCAAAAGGTATGAACAAATTTGTCTTGCATAATTCTTAATTGTTTGGAATTCTGAATTATTAAAACAAATGCATATAGAGACGTTGTATTACAACGTCTCTATATAAATAAATGATTGGTGATGCAAATTATCTTATCTAAACCTTATTGGGTTTTAGTTATACGGGTTTCAATCATGATTGTAATAGATGGAGTTACTAAAAATATGCAAAGTAACTCATTATATAGAAGATGCACGCCCGAACACAATCAAAAATCTCAAATCCAAAATTGTATCACTTTGTGAAAATACAACGACTCAATTATTTTCAAAATTAGTCGCAGGCTTGAACACAAGTAATTTTTTATGCTTACGCTTATTCTTATTCTTGAGGATAGCCAAATAATTATCAACGTAGCGAAAAGCAGATGCAGAATCGTAAGCAGCGATCGATATAGCTTGCAAGAAAACCTTTGAGGGAATTTCAAACCCTAAAAATTTTTCTGTTAAAATTAATAAATCTTGATCTGTGGCAGGAAAAGTAATTTCTTGTGCTTCTTCTGAATCATTAAAGATATCTTCAATTAATGCTCTGGACATTTTGTACCTCCCCAAAAGCATAAGACGCAAAGCCAGTGATGAAATTGAGCTGCTGATCGCGAGTTTGTAAGTTATCTGGGAGTTCAGTACCAGGACATCCAATTTCCCGCAAAATTTCTAAACAATAAGCACCGAGTTTGGTATATGGAGCTTGCTCCAATTCTTGAGCTACCTCCAGAGCCATCTTCAAATTGACCTGGATAACCGTCGTTACAGGGCTGGTCATAAATAAACCCTAATCAACTGGATGCTCTCAGTTTTGATCGGAAAGACAAATTAAGTAACGGTGTTTTTGCGGAATTTATTAAGAAGGCACATTAAAGTATCAGGGCATTTGCGGTCAAGCATCCAAATCACAAGACTGCAATCTTAGTAAAGCCGGGTTCTCAGTGAATTATAGGATAATATGATGTCCGCTAAATTGCCCATATTAGAAACTTGTGCGGCTACTGTCAGAGAACGCCTCAAGGGTTTGGCGTTCACAACTTCAATTACTGAGCACTACTGACGGTTTTTTGTTGTTGATAACGCTCTTTAAACTGCTGTTGTTGTCTTTTATGATCTACGATTGGTTCCGGATAGCCAGCAGCATGGCGTTCTAAAGGAGGAATTTTACCAGTAACTAAATATTCTGTATCCACATGCCGCAATTCTGTCACCCATTGGCGAATGTATTCGCCATCTGGATCGAATTTTTGTGCTTGACTGGCTGGGTTGAAAATTCGCACGGGTTTGGGGTCCATCCCACTAGAAGCACTCCATTGCCAACCACCATTGTTAGCAGATAAATCACCATCAATCAGCTTCTGCATAAAGTATTTTTCTCCTAGTTGGGGATTAATTAGCAAGTCTTTGGTGAGAAAACTAGCGACAATCATCCGACAACGGTTGTGCATCCACCCGCTTTCATTCAGCTGGCGCATTGCTGCATCCACAATCGGGTAGCCAGTTCTTCCTTCGCACCAAGCTTGGAAATGTGTTTCGTTAGTTTCCCAAGGAAAGTTCTTGAAGGTGTTGCGGAAAGCACCATCAGCTAATTCAGGGAAGTTATACATTGCGTGTTGATAAAACTCGCGCCAAGCTAGTTCCTGTTGCCATGTGCGGATAGCGACTGTTGCTTCTTCACTGCGACTATTTTCTTGTGCTTGTGTTGTGGCTTGCCAAACAGTACGAATACCAATGGCGCCAAATTTCAAAGCTGCACTCAGTTGGGATGTTCCATCAACTGCGGGAAAATTGCGCTGTTCTTGGTATTCAGTAATGGCTTTAGTAGTAAATTCCTCTAGCCGTTCTTGTGCCGCCGCCTCTCCTGGTGAGAGAATCAATCCTCCATCCCAAATAAATCCTAAATCTTTTGCAGAAGGTAATGCCATTGCTCCTGCAAGTTTCGCAATTGTCTGTTCAGCTTCCGTTAACCCCTCGGTATTTTGCAGAGTTTCTACTGGTTGACTCTTGGGTTTGCTAATCCAATTTTTCCAAAAGGGAGTATAAACCGTATAAGGTTGATTACTGCCCGACCGTATTTCTTCTGGGGAATGGAGAATTTGATCCCAGTTTTGGCTGAGAAACTGGATACTTTTTTGTTTGAGGGCATTTATAATAGTGCGATCGCGTTCTTGGGAATAAGGTTCTACATCCCAATTCCAAAAAACAGCTTTTGCTGATAACGCCTCAGCTAAAGCTGGTATCCCTTGCACGGGATCGGTATGAAGTATTAACAACTGGCTGCCAACTTCGGCATATCGCTGTTGTAATTTCTCCAAACAGCCAATCATATAAGTTACCCTCGCCGGGGCAACATCATCTCGTTCCAGAATATGCGGGTCGAGGCAAAACACACCCACCACCTTCGGACTTTGCTCCCGTGCCGCAGCCAGTCCCGTATTATCAGAAATGCGTAAATCCCGACGATGCCAAAACAGAATTAAGTCAGACATTCCATACTCAAGATAGTTCACCCGTACTAGCTTAGATGTTAATGGCTCCAATCAGCATCATTCTGCTGATAAATTTATTCTGTGAATTGAGCATCAGGCAAAGGGGCAAATAATAACTCCTAACTCTTCACTCCTAACTCCCAACTCAGCATCCCAATACCCCATTACCAAAATCCCCGGTTTGTCAATCGGTAATAGTGGCTTTTGAGTTAAAAGTTGAGTATACTCTTCTTAACAGTTAATTAGTCTTTTTGTCATGGCTAACCTCCTACTTAATGACGGCACAATTGAGAGCGATTTAGGCGAAATAGCTCGTGAACTTGCCCCTCTTGGTATTGAACTTAGACACTACGACCCAGGCACATCGCTGCTTTTCCCAAATCTGCTAGACCAGGAGGTTTTAACAGAGTCTGAAAAACTTTATATCATAGAACTCCATAACAGCGTCTTTGAATTTATCCAGCAAGAAAATGAGGCTCTGTGGTCTGACTTGCTGAATCTCCATCCAGGTTCCCCCAATCTTCATCAGCTAATAGCAACATACGGTCGTTACCACACTCACACTGCTGCTGAACCCCTATATGTGTTGGCAGGAGAAATGATCTATGGCTTCCTGCGACCCGATGGTAGTCAAGTACAGCTTTTAATTCAGGCACAAGACTATCTCTACATACCCCCAGGTGTTGAGCATTGGTGCAGCCCAAATGCATCGTTGAATTTCAAAGCAGTACGCTATTTTGCAAATGCAGAAGGATGGGTTCCTAAGTATACAGGTACTCAAGTGAGTGATTCCCTCAATAAGCCGCGTTAACAATCATTAGTTGCTTGCAGGGTTAAAATATGACAACAATCTCATCAGCAGCCTTTTGCGAGACGAGCTTATGCAAGAATCTGTGGTTTATCAAAGAATTATTAGACAAGGAATTGAGCAGGGGAGAAAAGAGGAGGCTTTGTCAGTAGTTCTGCGCTTATTGACTCGGCGAATTGGTATCATTGCTCCAGAATTGCGTAGGCGTACCCCTACGGGGAAGCAAGCTACGCGTAGCGTCTCGTAGAGAAGCCTGTCGTAGACATCGCAGATTGAAGGATTATCTCTAACTCAATTAGAAGAGTTGAGCGAAGCGCTATTAGATTTCTCTACAGCAGCAGATTTAGTAGGCTGGTTGCAGAACCATCAATAAACTTTACTCAACTTCTTCACAGCGAATTAACAGCATTTCCATCGCTTCTGCTAGAGAAATCAACTCTGTCCAAGAGGAACCAGTGACTAAATTTTGGGCATGAGCTAATCGGTTTCGCAACTGTTCAGCAGATTTGAGGAAACGTTCGCCAAACCGCTTGGATTTCAGTCCCAGCTGTTCGAGAAGTTCTGGTTGATTTAAAACCAACTCTCGTTTATCGCAGAATTGCAGGTAATCTAACAAATCGGTAGCTTCGTTTCTTTCCTGGCTTTCTCGCCATAGCCGCCTAGCAACTTCTAACCGCTCTTTTTTCAGGACTTCTTGCCAAGAATCTTGAGGATAGTAAAGCCGCACCAGTCGCAGGAGATTCATTTCTAGGAGCGTTACCAACCCAAACAATAGCATTCGAGCGGGTGCTTTCTGCAAGTCGCCACAGGTAACGATTCCACTCACTTGATTGCAGTCGAGAACAAACAATCGGGGAGTTTGTTGCAAAATGGGTAGTAACTTCATCAGTGGGGTGGAAATGGCAATTAGTTCTTTGGGATGAAATACCCGTTGATAGTCGCTACATTTGCCAGATTTACCTTGAATCAAACTACACCGTTCTACATAACCGCTAATAGTATCCCCGGTTTCGATGCCGATGACATCAAAATTTTGTGCCTCCATCCAATGCAGCACTTCTGTCACCTCTGCATCAGCTGGCATAGCTTTGAGCGGTTCTGCAACGTATTCAATGGTGATATTGTTCTCAAACAAACTCCGCAGGTCTTGAGAACGCGATTTAAGGTGTTTCATCACCCTTTTGTAAACTCACATGAAATAATCCTATGGTAATCGTGCGATCGCTCGCCGAGTTTTCTGCTACATTAACTCTCCAATTGCCAAAAAGCTAGGAAAACATCGACAAAACCCCTAAAAAGGCGTTGACATTGGCTAAGACGGACAGCAGTCATTAAACATTATCTTTTACCATTTTTGTTGGTATAGATGTAATGATGCTTATCCGTTATCAAGTAACAAATTATTTTGCATCTACAAAAAATAAATATCTATGTAGTTAAATGTATGAGATTAATTGATTAATTTTCCTGGAAAATGGAGAAATTACTCGAAAAAAAATGTTATTACTAAAACGATACATCGAATTGATACTTGGTAGAATCGTACCAAGATAACTAAAATTGATAACATTATGCCAAGAAAAGAACAAGGATGGGTCACATTTCAAACCTCTGAGGACGAGCGGAAGATTTTAGAAGAATTCTGCGAACAGTCCCAACGCACCAAGACTGAAATTCTGCGGGAACTCGTGCGTAGTCTCAATCAGCACTCTTCACCACCAATATCATTACCAACTAGCCAGGAAGAACAACAAGATATCTACGCTCAAAAGCCTGAGTTAGAAACTAACATTCCCAGAAAATCATTAAAAGTTAGCTCTCGCAATATTCTTAAAGGTGTCGTTAAACGAGTGGTTTATGGAGCCGTTAATAGTGAAGTAACTATCGAAATTATTCACAAAGTAGAATTAACCTCGATTATCACCAGAGCTTCTGCTGAAGAGTTGGAACTAGCTGTGGGAAAAGAAGCTTATGCAGTTATTAAATCTAATGATATAGTTATTGCCAGAGAATAGAATGATTTTGATTTGGAGCATAATTATGTTAGGAAGATGAATTTTACTGAATAACTAACATTTTTAATTCTGAACATCTCTAAGATAAAGTTAGTATTTATAGCGATGCGATCGCAGATATCAAAGATGACACTCTGACGCTGTGACTTGATAATTTCTGCGCGTTGGAGTGTCTCCCACTCTTTGCCTTCTGTGAGTACGGTAAACCGTATTTGCTCATTAGTTCCCAAAGATTAGTTTAATTGTTAAGTTTAGTTACATAGATTAAAAATCGTAGCCAAGCTTGCTGAAAGGGAGAATTGATTACTCTTGAGGATGAAGATTGCATGAACGACTTGGCGTAGGCGTAGTCTGTCTTAGATATCGCCTAAGTTGGGTGGATACCTCATTGCACGCTGGATTTACGTCAGACAAAAGCAGTCACCCTGTGATGGCTTTTGGCAAACTGCTTTGCGTGTGAGTATTTTTAAGGAGTCTTTTGTTGAGTTTCTCAAATTCCATCAAAAATAAATTTATTTAACATTGTTTAACATTGCCATGAAAGCCACAAATCAATTAGCGCATTTTTTAGAAAAAGAGTTGGCTATTTCTGGGAAAGCAATTTCCCTGGCCTTGCGACATTGCGAACAGACTCCCAACTTCCTAGCAATGACCCTCTGGCAATATGGGCTGATAACACTAGACCAGTTAGCCCAAATTTTTGATTGGCTAGAAGAGGCTGGGGAGACAAATCAATTCAAAATTCAAAATTCTCTCTTGGAAAGTTCTGAGCGGAGGTTTCCTCCGCTCAGACTTTCCGCAAAATTCAAAATTAAAGAACTTCTGCCTTCTGCCTCCTCTTTTCCAATGACCAATGACTAATGACCAATGACTAACAAGGATTAGATAACACCTATGACAATTAAACAACAGCCTCAGCCACCCCGGACTAGAATTATTGCCAATGTATTGCTAGCAGTATCAGGGTTATTCCTGCTTTTAAATCTGTTTTTGCCTGGTTTGTTTGGTTCTCGTCCTGCTGGCGTTCCCTATAGCTTATTTATTCATCAAGTACAGGAAGGGGAAGTCAGCCGCGCTTCCGTTGGTCAAAACCAGATTCTCTACGAATTAAAAACAGAGAATGGTGAACCAGGGCAGGTGTTTGCAACTACACCAATCTTTGATTTGGAATTGCCCAAACTCCTAGAACAAAAAGGAGTTGAATTTGCGGCTACGCCTCCACCGAAGAATACTTGGTTTACAACCCTCTTGAGTTGGGTCATCCCACCATTAATTTTTATTGGTATCTGGCAATTCTTTATTTCACGCGGTAGCGGTGGTTCTCAAGGTGTTCTCTCTATCGGTAAGAGTAAAGCGAAGGTTTACGTTGAAGGTGAATCAGCTAAAATTACCTTCCAAGATGTGGCTGGGGTAGAAGAAGCTAAAACTGAGTTAGTGGAAATTGTAGATTTTCTCAAGACTCCGGCACGTTTTACCGCAAATTTCTCACAAACAATAAAAAATCAATTCACATCGCTTGATGTAAGACAT